>JBBJNV010000011.1 GCA_037721215.1 Gemmatimonadaceae bacterium | reverse complement strand
AAGGCACCTGAAGCCGTCCCACTTCGGTTCATACTGCCAGCCATCTCCGACCGGGATCTCGCCCTTCGTGGCCGCCTCCATGGGCGGATACTGAAGGTCGATCGGCAACCCGCTGAACCCGGTCTTCACTGGCTTCGCGTCTTCATGGCTTCGCGTCTTCATGGCTTGACGTGCTTATGTAAACTTTTGACACTCGACTTCTAACTCCTGCACTGCCGGTTCATCAGCCCCTGGACTTCAATCTCCCTGTGGGAACCATGGGCCATATAGCGGCGACGGTCAAGGAAACACACGGACCCTGTCTGCCGCGGCCGACTGAAAATGATTCCAATCGCCATAGCGCCGGAGTGTCATACAGCGGCGTGATATCCGAGGCGTGGCGATTCGCTGATCTATCTTGCGATTTTTACAAGGGTTGCGCACTTTGGCTGGCTCCCAACTGATGATGCAAATGCCATCACTGCTCACTCCTCGCCGATTCGCGAAGGATGTGCAATTCGCGATTGCCTTACTCGCCATAACTGCTGTTGCCGTGTCGTGTCGCACGCCGGTGCCGCAGATTTCCACTTCAAGTAGATCGACGGATATCTCGGTCGCCGCCGTGAGCGCAAATGACAACCGCGTTCCCGCTGGTAAGCTCGTCAACGGCAAGCTCGACCTCCGTCTCGTCATCGGTATGGCACGCTGGTACCCCGAGGCATCGGATGGTGCCTGGGTAGACGTCGCCGCATTCGCCGAGGAAGGCGGTAAGCCCCAGATCCCGTCGCCGCTCATCCGGGTTCCCATCGGAACCACCATTGTTGCGACCCTCAGAAATTCGCTCGCCGATTCCACTGTTTACATCTACGGACTGGGATCACCGCAATCCGGCACCACCGATACTCTGTCGCTTGCTCCTGGACAATCGCGCACGGTGACTTTCGCCGCAGCGAAAACAGGTACCTATCTGTATTACGCAACACTCGGCCGGATGGATCGCATCGTGTTGCGGCCTAACCCTCAGTATCGCCGCAGGATTGGAGAGCGTGAACAATTGGCCGGAGCTTTCATCATCGATTCGGTGAACGCGAATACCAATGACCGCATCATGGTGATTAATGGCTGGAGCGATCCGCCAGGCGCGAACGATTTTCGGAATGCGCTGTCGATCAATGGGAAAGCATGGCCACACACTGAGAGACTTGTCGCGCAAACCGGCGACAGTGTGAGATGGCGTATCCTCAACGGCAGCGCCCGTAACCATCCAATGCATCTGCACGGATTCTATTTTCGGGTAGACTCCCGCGGCAGTTTATTGCGGGATTCGACGTATGCAGCGGCCGACCGGCGGCTCGTGGTCACGGAAGTGCTGGCTCCGGGCGAAACTATGTCGATGGTGTGGGCGCCCGAGCGGCCCGGCAACTGGCTGTTTCATTGTCACGCTGTTTTCCATGTTGTGGACGAGGCCCGTCTTACCTCGATGCCGCGGGATTTACACACGTCCCACGGTGCCAAGCCAATGGAGCACATGGCCGGGCTGGTAATGGGTGTTTCCGTTCGCCCGGCGTCAGGCTTCGTTGGCGCTTCACGCGGTCCCGCGCGCCAGCTGAATCTTTTTGTCAATGAGGGAAAACCCAGAGGAATTGCACCCCGCGCGCTGAGTTTCGTGCTCCAGGAGGGTAACAAACCACCGGCCGACGATTCGGTGGTGATTCCGGGCAGTCCGCTGATCCTGCGCCGCGGTGAACCAACGGACGTTCGCGTCGTTAATCGGCTGGCCGAGGAGACGTCAATTCACTGGCATGGCATCGAGCTCGACAGTTACTCTGACGGGGTCGCGGGATTCAGCGGCGACCCCACCCGGCTCAGCCCGGCGATTCCGCCGAAGGGTTCGTTTATCGCGCAGTTGACGCTGCCGCGCGCCGGGACGTTTATCTACCACACGCATCTCAACGACCTTGAGCAACTCACTTCCGGGCTCTATGGAGCCCTTATCGTATTGGAGCGAGGCCAACGTTACGACCCGTCGACGGACCACCTGTTCGTTGCAGGTTGGGACGGCGAGTCGGTGCCGGGGACGCCCGGTACTCTTATCGTCAACGGCGGTAAGGCGATGACGCCCCTCCCATTCGCCCTCGGGAAGACGCACCGCTTGCGATTCGTGAACATCGGCCCTGCGGTCGCTTTCGTAGCGACACTCCGACGCGACTCGACTGTCGCAACCTGGCGGCGGCGCGCCAAGGACGGCGCTGACCTTCCGGCAGGTGCGGCGCAAGTCGTCCCAGCTTCACTACGTGCCGATGTCGGAGAAACTTTCGACACCGAGTTCACTCCAACAGTGACGGGCGCATACACGCTTTCGATCGCACATGCAGGCCAGCCTGTAAGGTACCTCGCGAAAATCACGGTAAAATGAAGAGAACCGGGTTGTGGCGCGGAACGACCCTAAACCGGCGTCCGATCCCCATTTAAATCCGGGCTTGACAAGGCTTGACCTTTTCATTGACAACGTGGCATAGGGTCACTACATTTTCAGTCTATTGCACACATGTGTGTGCACCGACTAGCCAGCGAACACCAAATGGGGACCTGGATAAAACCAGGTCTCTTTTCAGTTCAAAGGCTAGTCAGAACAAGGGTCGGCGGGTACGGCAACACCGGACTTCCGACGAACACCAACACGAGGAAGTACCAGAATGCGTACCACAGGAACTGTGAAGTGGTTCAACGATGCCAAGGGCTTTGGCTTCATCACTCCCGAGAACGGACAGAAGGATTGTTTCGTTCATCACTCCGCCATCAATGGCAGTGGCTTCAAGTCGCTGGCTGAAGGCGAGCGGGTCGAGTTCGACGTCGTGCAGGGCCAGAAAGGTCCAGCCGCCGAGAACGTAACGAAGGTTCGTTGATCCCACTCGCAGGCAGAGTGTAGCACAGGCAGGGCCATTCTGGTTTCAGAGTGGCCCTGTTTTTTGCCCCGCACTATTTACTGCTCGCATCACCACGATCGGTTCACACGGAGACTTATGGCCAAGGAAGAAGCAATCGAGTTGGAAGGGACAGTGACCGAAGTACTCCCGGACGCGACGTTCCGGGTGCTGGTTTCGAACGGACACGACGTTCATGCGACGATAGCCGGCAAAATGCGCCGGTTTCGCATCCGGGTTCTTGCCGGCGATCGTGTGACACTCGAAGTATCGCCCTACGATCTGACCCGGGGAAGAATCACCTTCAGGCACAAGGGCTAGTCCGGACTCTGGTCAAGCTGTTCGACAGCAACCTCTTGAATCCCGGAGTCACTGGGCGTATCGAAGGATGTCGTACACATAGCGCACCCCGAATATCACGTTCTCCACCGACAACCTTTCATTGTTTCCGTGTACGCCCTTCTGCCGCTCGGCCTGCTCGGTCTTGAAGGGATCGATGGCGTATGTGATTATCCCAAGCTTGCGGTAGGTCGGCCGGTCCGTGGCGCCAGTCTGCATCGGCGTCGTTACGAATGCACCCGGCTCTCTTTCCTTTGCAGCTTTCTCGATTGCCCGGAACAGATCGGTATCGGTAGGGCTCTCGAGAGGCGTCTTGGGCTGGAGGATGGTTGAAAAGTGAACTGCGGTGTCGTTCACAATCCTTTTGAGCGTCGCCAGCAGTGCGGCGGGGTCTGTGTCAGGGAGGAGCCGGATATCAATCTCCGCCGTTGCTTCGGGAGGAATAACGTTGGTCTTGTTCGACCCGTTCAGCGCTGTCAGCGATATCGTGTTCCGAAGGTAAGCGTTCCAGTAGACATCGCTCAGAATCCACTTCCGCGCTTCCGGGTTTGCGATCGCGCCACGGACGTTTGCAAGCCAACTCCGCCGTGGCTCCGGATACAGTCGCGATATGTCTCGAAAAAACTTGTCGACTCCGGGTGTCACATGCAGCGGTGTCTCATACTCAGCAATTTTGTTGAGTGCTGCCACCAGTCGTGGAACCGGATTCTGCGACGTTGGCCGGGACCCGTGGGATGGCACGCCCTTCACGGTCAGCCGCTGCCAGAAGGTCCGCTTCTCCGCAACTCCAACGGAGAAGTAATCCACCTTGCCGTTCTTCACGGAGTTTTCCGTCGCCTCGGTGATGATATACTCGACATCCTTCATCAGATCGGCGTGGTTCTTTACGAACATGAGCGCGCCGGTAGACGTGAACTCCTCGTCGGCGTTGGCGATGAACACGATGTCGCGGTTGAGCGTGACCCCTGAGCGTTTGAGCGCGATCATCGCCATGAGGTGCGCGACGGCCTCGCCCTTCATGTCGATTGCCCCGCGGCCCCAGATATAACCGTCCTTCACTGCGCCCGAGAATGGATCCACGCTCCACTGGGATGCAGTTGCGGGGACGACGTCCATGTGATGTACCAGCGCGATTGCCTTTTTCGACCCGTTGCCCTTGAGACGGGCATAAAGGTTTACGTGGCCCGAGCCCAGTTCCACCGAATCGAAGAGCTGCACGGGGATACCCTCGCGCTCGAGAATGCCCTTCAGAAATCGCGCGGCGGCGATCTCGTTGCCCGGCGGGTTCGTGGTGTTGATCCGCAGATACTCGGAGAGGATCCGCTGGCTCTGAGCGGCGATGCCGGTCCAGTCAGGCTGCGGTGACTGGCCGCGGTTCTGGGAGAACGCTGCTGTCGGAAGGGTTGCCAGCAGCGTGACGGAGAGAAGTACTCTGCGCATAGGTATCGGGGAAAAACGATTGCTCGTACAGGCGCTCATGGGGACGCAGGAAATTGCTGCGCACGCTCGGGTACGCGCAATGCTCATCGCGCGCAACGGAACGGCAAGTTTTTGGGTTGTGCAGAAGCCTGGCATCAGCTTCCTGTAACACCAAACTGAGAAAAGCCGACCCGTCAGGTCTCAGCGAGGCAGGAGTCCAGGTACGCGGTTCAGGTATGATGTTTACCAGGCCGCTGAACCTCGCGTGCCGGCATCTTGTGTTACCGGCCACTGACGGCTCGGCTTTTCCCAGTATTCAGTTACCGGCAACCCAGGCCCGGACTCAGGCCACCTCAAAACTGAATCAGTTCGCAGTTCCGCCACTTGCGATTCCGGTGTGCAGATGGGATAATCGCGCCTCCTCAAACGATTGCCGCAAATGAAAGTTTTCCGAACCATTCTCTGTGTCGCTCCGCTCGCGCTTGCTTCTGCCTGCGCTTCCGCACCGCGCTCACCGGCGGCCTCAGCCCGCATGACGACCAGCGCTGACTCCGCCCGTCGTTTCGCGGCAAAGACGGGCGGCATGGACCGGCGTGATGGATTCATTCCCATTTACCTCGACGCGAAGCAGGGCAAGATCCTTCTCGACATTCCCCGTGATTCGATGCGTGCCCTCATGTTCGTCGGGCTCGCCACCGGCCTGGGCTCGAATCCCATTGGCCTCGACCGGGGGGCGGGCGGCGACTCGTACGTCACGCGCTTCGACCGCAACGGCAACAGTGTTCTGGTTGTCTTCGAGAACTGGAATTATCGCAGCTCGGCGATTGACAACCCTGCGCACGTGCGCACGGTCATGGAATCGTTTCCGCCAAGCACGACCGCCGCATTGCCGATCCTGGCCGAAGAGGGCGGAAGATTTCTGGTGGATGCGACTGATTTCTTCATGCGTGACTGGAACGATGTTGCCGGAACACTGGCCAGCAGCAACGAAGGCAGCTACAGCGTGGCCCGCGACAGATCGAGCATCTACCGCGCCTATACGCGGGCTTTTCCTGACAACAGCGAAGTGGATGTCGCACTGACATTCTCGACGACGGGGCGGCCAGGGCAGACGGTGGCTTCCATCGCGCCGGACGGAAGGTCGATAACGCTGAGACAACACATATCGTTCGTTCGGTTGCCTGATGCCGGTTATCGCCCTCGAGTGCTCGACCCGCGAACCGGATTTTTCGGAATCACGTTCAAGGACTATGCGCAACCAATCCAGAGCCCGCTGGACCAGCGATGGATTTCCCGGCACCGACTCGAACGGGTAAATCCGTCCGATCCGCGCAGCGCGATCAAGAATCCGATTGTCTACTATATAGATCGCGGCATTCCCGAGCCCGTGCGAAGCGCGACACGGGAAGGCGCGCTCTGGTGGACGCAGGCGTTTGACCAGGCGGGGCTGAAGGGCGCTTTTCGGGTTGAAGACCTGCCCGAAGGTGTCGATCCGCTCGACGCCCGGTACAACGTTGTCCAGTGGGAGAATCGCAACGAGCGCGGCTGGTCGATCGGCGGGTCGATGGGAGATCCGCGCACGGGAGAAATCCTGAAGGCCCAGGCCCGCATGGACAGTCATCGGGCACGCACTGATTACAACCTCTACGCAGGTCTGATGGGAGCTGACGCGGCGGCGGCCGACACCGCTTTTGTGCTTGCGCGCATCCGCCAGGTGACGGCCCACGAAATCGGTCACACGCTCGGCATTGCGCACAACTACATCGCGTCGACCAATGAGCGCGCATCAGTCATGGACTATCCGCCGCCGCGGGTGCGGCTGACGAAAGGTGGCAACATCGACATCTCGACCGCTTACGGCGTCGGGGCTGGCGCATATGACATTTTCGCGCTCCGCTGGGGATATGGCATCTTCCCTGTGGACACCGAGCGGGACTCGCTTCGGAGCATAGTTGCTGACGGGCTGAAGCGCGGAATGTTGTTCCTGTCCGATGCCGACGCGCGCCCGGATTTCGCGTCGGACCCGCGCACCAATCTGTGGGACGACGCTGCCAATGCTTCTGAATTCCTTCGCCATCAGATGGCTGTTCGACGGGTGGCGATGTCCCGGTTCGGAGAGCGAAATATCCGGGTTGGAGAGCCAATCGCGCTGCTTCAGGAACGCTTTGCTCCGGTCTACCTGATGCACCGCTTCGCCATCAATTCGCTCGCCAAGACTGTCGGCGGGATGGAGTACAGCAACGCCATACGCGGCGATGGAATGCAGGCTACGCGTCCGATCGAAGGTGCTGCTCAGCGCACGGCATTGAATGCGCTCGTCGCTGCACTTCGGCCGACGGAGCTTGCTATTCCCGATACCGTTCTGACACTACTCGGCCCACGTCCCTTTTCATACGGGCCCTACGTGGAGCTTTTCAACAGCCGCACCCGGCCCGCGTTTGACGAGTTGGGTGCTGCCCGCACGCTTGCACAGATGGTGGCCGACGCGGTGCTGCAGCGAGAGCGCGCAGCACGGCTGATTCAGTTTGCGACCCGCGGCAGTTCTCAGCTGACCTTCGGCCAGACGATCGATGCCCTTACCGCCGATTGGAGTAATGCTGAGCGGAATGAGTCGCAGAAGATGAAGGCGCTGCGTCGCGTGGCTCAACGTGCAGTAGCCGACAGAATGTTGATGCTCGCCTCCGACAAGGAGGCTGCGCCCGAGGTGCGCGCAATTACGGAGCTGAAGATGGACGCGCTGAGAAAACGCGGTCGTAGCCTCGGCGCTGCCGGTAGTGAAGCTGAGCGTGCGCACTGGCTGTCAATTGCTGGTGATTTCGCGCGGTGGATCGAGAGGCAGGAGCTACCGACACCGACGCCAGCTCTACGCGCGCCACCGGGAGATCCGTTCGGCTCGGATCGGTAGCATGTACGGGAGGGTTGAGGCGCCTGAAGCGCGACCTGTTTGCGGTTACCGCGGCTGGTCGACCGGACCCGGTGCCCTTCGAGGTCGCGGAGGTTCCGGAAGACTTGCGACTCTCCTCTTGAATTCCCTGTAGCTCTGAATATCGCGAACCAGTCCCCGCATCTGGTCCGCGCCGGTCGCTTCGATTAACTGCCGCGAATTCCGCACCCGTGATTCCTCGAGCGGATGGGACGCAAACCAACCCTCTACTGCGGTTGGCTGGGTGCGCCTTTCCTGCATGAGCGTTTCGAAGAAAACCGGTATGCCGGCAGGATCGATCTTCGCTCTCAGCACGTTGACCACCGCTTCGGAGTCAGCCTGGAATTCGTCCTGACGGCTGTGTCTGGCCACCACCGCGGAACCTCCGATGTTGATCGCGGCCTGGCCTAACCCGTTATCGCAGAAGCTGGTCAGGGTACACGCCAGAGTTGCGACGACCCCGATCTTCTGCTGGTTCTGCATCTGCTTCACCGAGTGCCGCTGGATGATATGTCCAATCTCATGCCCGAGAACTCCCGCCAGCTCGTACATCTGGTCTGTAGCTTCAATCAGCCCGCGGTTGATATAGATGTAGCCACCCGGCAGCGCAAACGCATTTACCTGGTGGGAGTTGACGACGTAGAAGTGCCACTGGAGGTCGTTCCGCCGGGTAAGCTTGGCGATCGTATCCCCGAGCTCCGCGATGTACCCGGCAATGTAAGGATCTTCCACAATCGGCAGCTGTGCGCTCACTTCCTGCGCGGTCTGATCACCGAGCGCTACTTCCTGTTCCTGCGACACTTCGCAGGCAGCCATCGTCGATACGAGCGCTGCTAAAAGGCCCAGCCGCACGACATCATGAAACACGATCGTTCGCATGCCGACAGGAAGGGCAAGACGTGTTCCAGATGTACACGGCCTCGGGCCTCGGTATCATTTGAGGAATTCCGTGCGCGCCACTCTCCCGGGAGGATGCCATAATGCAACAGGTTTCCCGAATTTCCGCCGCAACGCCCACTGAAAATCATATCGCCGTTCGCCGTACCGCCCGTTTCCACACGCTGGGGCAACCAGGGCCAGGGATCCGCGACGTCTGGTTTGTCTGCCATGGTTACGGGCAACTGGCCGGAGACTTCCTGCAGGAGTTCATGCCGATCGCGGCTGACGATCGTCTCATCGTCGCCCCCGAAGCGCTATCCAGATTCTACCTCACGACGGCCGATGGATTTCACGGCGCCGATGCGCCGGTCGGCGCGACATGGATGACTCGCGAAGACAGGAAAGAGGAGATCAGCGACTACATCGCCTATCTCGATGCATTGTACGACAAGGTCTTCGACGCCGTCGATCGCAGCCTCACAACTGTCACGGTGCTTGGTTTTTCGCAGGGCGGCGCAACGGCGAATCGGTGGATCACAAGCGGACACGCCTGCGCAGACAGACTGATCATGTGGGGTTGCCTGCTGGCGAGCGATGCGGATCTGGCCCGCGCCGCCACCTTTTTCCGCAGTGTCGAGCTGGAGATTGTCTATGGCACTCGCGACAAATTTGCCGATAGCGGCATGATCGCGGATTATCAGCGGGTGCTGGCAGCCAATGACATTCCCTACCGGCTCACGACGTTCGTTGGGGGCCATCGAATGGATCGCAGTACGTTGCAGCAGCTGGCGCGGCGTGGTTAGGCCGATGTCTGGCCCCCGTCACCAGCCTTCGCGCCTGTTCCTCCGGGCGCGCGGTGCACTCGTAATGCCGCTATCCTGCGCCCATCCATCGCGATCACTTCCAGCTCACCGCCGGGTGATGGCACCCGATCGCCAATACGCGGGAGCCGGCCCAGCCGGGCAAACGCGTACCCGCCGAGCGTCGACCAGTCGCCCTCGGGAATCTGTACCCGGTGATCGGAACGAACATCGATCAGAGACATGGTACCGTCCAGCTCGAGAATGCCATTTGCCTCGATCGACCTTCGCGCGGCCATGTCGTATTCGTCCGAGATGTCGCCCATCACTTCTTCGATGAGATCTTCCATCGTAAGGATGCCGGCGGTGCCTCCATATTCGTCGAGAACGACTGCCAGGTGGGCCCGCGTCTTTCTCAGATCATCCAGCACGCGCTCGGCGGGCCGGCTGTCTGGCACATACAGCGGATCACGCAGCATGCTTGCGAGCGAAAAATCGGAGCCTTCGACTCGTAGCCACAGATCCTTTGCGAGGAAAACCCCGACTACGTCATCGAGAGATTCGCGATAGACCGGATATCGCGAATACCGCTCTTCGCGCACCACGGCCCACACTTCGTCTTCAGTGGCGTCGATATCAAGCGCGACGACATCCGTTCGCGGGCGCATCACGTCGCGCGCCTTCTTCTCATGAAAGTCGAAGACGCCGGCGAGCATTGCACTGTCCGATTCGTCCAGCGTGCCATGCGCCCGGGCCTGCATCACCAGCAGACGAAGTTCATCCGCAGAGTGACTTTGCTCTTCAGATACCGGATTGATACCAAACAAACGCAGAATCCAGTTCGCCGCTCCGTTGAACAACCAGATGAACGGAGTCATCAGGCGCGAAAAAATAATCAGCGGACGCGCCACGAACTTCGCGACACCCTCCGGATTCACAAGCGCCAGCGATTTGGGGGCGAGCTCGCCGAGAACGATGTGCAGAAAGGTCAGGATAAAAAACCCGAGTCCGAGCGAAAGCGCGCTGTGGGTTGTCCTGTCGTCAGGCAGTTCCATGCCGATCGACGAGAGCATGCCATCGAGAATTGCCCCCAGCGCTGGCTCACCAACCCACCCCAGTGCCAGCGAAGCGAAGGTAATTCCAAGCTGCGTGCCGGCGATATAACGATCGAGATGAGTCAGCGCTTTCTGCACAACGCGCGCGCCACCGTCGCCATTTGCCGCCATCTCGTCGATCCGGCTTCGTCTTACAGCAACCAGCCCGAATTCGGAAGCGACAAAGAATCCGTTCAGCGCCACGAGGAACAGGACAATGCCGAGCCGGGTCGCGATATCCCCCGAGTCGAGGTGCGGGACAGCCGCTGCCTGTAGCGCCAGAACGTTCATATCCTCCAAATCTACCTAGTACTGACCTTGAATTGACGGAGCGAGGCCTCCGCTCCAACTTGCACGCTCCCTGACAACAGCGACGAATCGTATAAGGCATTATGCTGCAACATGTTAGCGATTGCAAAACACTTTGGCGCGCGCGTTGCTTTTCTCCGGTGTGCGTCGTCTTCCCCCCCGTAGTAACGCAGACTTTCTACACTCTCTCTACTCTCTCAGGAGCAACGAATGGTCGCCAGCAAGAAGAAGGGCTTTACACTGATCGAGCTTTTGATCGTCGTCGTCATCATCGGCATTCTGGCCGCGATCGCGATTCCGAAGTTTGCGCAGACGAAGGAAAAGGCGTATGTCGCATCGATGAAGGCAGATCTGCGTAACCTCGCGACGTACGAAGAGAGCTTTGCTGCTGACAGCAACGGCGTGTATTTCTCGGGCAACGGTTCAGCCCAGGGTTTCCAGCCTTCAGCAAACGTTACCGTTACTGCAACGGCGATTGGCGCCCCGAACGCTTCATGGAGCGCGACCGCGAGCCACACGCTGACCAGCAAGACCTGCGCGTCATCGGCGCTCGGCCTGATCACCTGCACCTGATCCACGAGCCAGGGAGATCTTGACCAGCTCGCGGCGGCACAGTGCCGCCGCGAGTTGGCTCGGGTGATGTTGGGATAAGAGGCGGCCGCCTGGCCGTTTTTTTTTGTAAGCCCCCCACGTGCATTACTGCTGCAATCAATCGATGCGCCCGTGCTGTAGATGATGGACGAAGAGCAGCGCCGGGTGCGTATCGTCAGCGGATGCAACGACCGCCAGGATTGCGCCGCAAGGCTCGCTGCCCTTTCGGCGTCACTCTCATCGAAGTTCTGATTGCGATGATGATCTTCACCATCGGCGCTCTGGGATTGGCGGCAGCATCGGCCTCGATCGTTCGACAGATGGGATCGAGTGATCAGCGAGCCAATGCCGCGTCGACTGCTGGCGCGCGGTCCGAACGCTTCCACGCTTCCGGATGCGGGATCACTGCCAGCGGCACCGAACAGGCGGGTGGCTTGCGATCCGAGTGGACGGTCGAAAAGAGCAGATGGTCGGCCGAGCAGGATCAGCGGATAACGAGGCAAACTGCGTTGGGCCCGCGCGCGGACAGGTTCCTATCGGGTAGACCATGCGAGTGACTCGCCGTCACGAGCTAAGCGCTGCGCGTTCATCTTCAGCTCGTGGGTTTACGTTGATCGAAGTGATCGTGGCAACGGCGATCGCGGGGTTGCTGGGCGGAGCAGTGATTGCAACGCTTGTTCGCCAGCAGCGGTTCCATGTCGCAGCCACCGAGATGCTTGGCGTGCGGGCCCAGCTGCGGGACGCGGCCGATGTCCTCTTGTCGGATATCCGGAGCGCGGCAGTAGCTTCGTATGGAATCCCGCTGATGACCGATTCCGCGATCGAAATGGTCACTGTCATCGCATCGTCCGTGCTGTGCGATACGCCGTCAGGCGCGACGCTGAGGCTGCCGCCGTCGAAGATAGCGAATGGCAACACGCTCACGTCGATACTTGCCGAGCCGGAAGCGGGAGATGTAGCCATGCTGTTTGGAGCGCCATCGAATTCGAACAGCGTCGGTCGGTGGGAATCGATTGGCATCGTGTCCTTTTCGTCGCGCTCACTCGCTTTGTCGTGTCCGGCGTCAATGGGGTTCACGACCGAGGCAGATGCGGCCTCATTAGCGCAGGGATACTCGGTCACACTCTCCGCCTCGCCGACGCTCGCTGTACGCAAGGGCGCACCGGTGCGCTTCCTCCGGCGTGTCCGATACAGCCTATACCGGTCAGGTGATTCCAGATGGTATCTCGGCTATAGACGATGTGCCACATCGGCGCCATATGTCTGCGCAGGAGTGCAGCCAGTGAGCGGGCCCTACAACGGCTACTCAAGCAGTGGCACCAGCGGGCTGTCGTTTCGCTATCTCGATTCGACCGGCGTCGGGATAGCCCGGGGTTCAGCAGGAGTTGGGGTCGCACGCATCGACGTGGTGTTGCGCGGCTCAACAGCGAAAGATGTGAGCCTTACCGGCGATAGGCAGAAGACATATCGCGATTCGACAATCGTGAGTGTCTCCCCAAGGAACAGAGTCCGATGACACGCAAGCCGGGCTTTGCGCTCGCTGCTGCGCTTGCGGCGATTGTTCTGATCGCAGTGCTCATAACAAGTGTTCTGTTCGCTGCTGGCCAGGAGACGCGCGCATCGAGATCGTCGGTTCTCGATCAGCAGATATTTGCCTACGCTGAGCTTGCAGCCAGTCGTGCAGTGTCGTCATTCAACCCCGCCACAATGTCGGACGCATCCGCCGGTTATGTGTCCATATACCGGCTGCCGCGTGACGATCTGATGGAGAGCACCGTCTTCATAACGAAGCTCGACAGCGCACTGTTTCTCATCGTTGCCGAGTCAAGGAGCGGTGCGGCCGACGCAATACGACTGCGCAGACGCGTCGGAATCAACGTGCGTGCAACGCGCGATTCGCTCGGCGTCGAACGGGTCGTGCCAATCGATAATCTGTCGTGGACGGCTTTGTATTGACCGTGATGCGCCGCTGTTACCTCGCCGCCATGTGAATCGTGTCTGGCGTGCAATTGGCAGCAGTCCCCTACCCACAGGAAACAATGGCGCTTTTCGGCCGCAGGAAAACGACAGTAGGACTCGACATCGGCTCCGGCCTCATCAAGGTCGCAGTCATCGATCATGGCAAGGGAGCACCCGAGTTGGTGAAGGTCGCCATCACGCGCATTCAACCGGACGCCATCGTCGAAGGAGAGGTAATGGATCCCGAGATGGTGACCGATGCCATTCGCGCATCGCTGACTGCCGCGGAGGTCAAATCAAAACGCATCGTGACTGCAGTTGGCGGACGCGACGTGATCGTCAAGAAGATTCAGACGGAACGTGTCACGGCAAAGCAGGCGCGCGAGCTGATTCGATGGGAAGCTGAACAGCATGTCCCCGACGTCGGCTCAGTGGAGCTTGACTTCGAGATCCTCGACTCCGAGCGAAGCGCTGCTGAAATGAGCGTGCTTCTTGTTGCCGCAAAACGTGACCTGGTCGATGCGAAGCTGCGTTTGCTTGCTGACGCCGGCGTCACAGCCACCATCGTCGACGTCGATGCGTTCGCGCTTCACAACGCGTTCGAGGTTAGCTATCCCGACGCCATGAAGGGCATTGTCGCGCTGGTGAATATCGGCCATGAAATCACGAACGTAAATATCATGGATAACGGGGTTCCAATCCTCACACGGGATCTGCCACTCGGAACCCGGCGTTTCATTGAGGACCTGCAGCGGCAGCACGGCGTGACTGCTCGCGATGCGGAGAATCTCATCCGCGGCTACGATCGCTCACCCCAGCTGGACGCGGTGCTCGAGACGCGGACAGACGAAATTGCCGTTGGCGTCGAACGGGCGGCAGCTTCTCTCTCCGGCTCGAGAAATACGGCGCAGCTGCGGGCAGCATATGTCTGTGGCGGAGGATCGGGAACACCGGGACTGTCCGACATTCTCGCTGCCCGTATCAAGATGCCGGTGGAACACGCCAATCCGCTCGCGCGGCTGAACATTCGCGATGGAGCACTCGATTCGTTCGTGACCGACGATATCGCGCCGCTCCTCATGCTCCCCATCGGCCTCGCTCTCCGCCAGTAAGCGGCCTCACGGAAATCTGAAATGATACAGGTAAATCTCCTCCCTGGTTCGAGTGCGAAGTCACAGGGGCGCGCGGGCTTCGACATTGGTTCCACTCTGTCGTCGGTAACGGCTGGCATCAAGGACAAGTTCCTCCTCTCTGCCGTGGGTACCTTGAGCACAGTCGTGCTCGCTATCGGGTTTCTCTATCTTGGCCAGGCCACGCGCGAGCGTTCACTGGTGGAACGCGAGGTCCGTGCAGTAGAGGACTCGACAAGATACAACGTCGTACTCGCCACAAAAGCCAAGGCCGAGGCAACCCGGGATTCGCTTTATCACCAGGTGGCGATCATACGGTCAATCGACGACAGCCGATATCTCTGGCCCCACTTGCTCGAAGAGATCAGCAATGCGCTGCCGCAGTACACCTGGCTGACGGTGATCACTCAGACGAGTGCACCACCGAGCTCTGCAGCCTCCGATAGTGCCCAGAAAGCAGTGAAGCTTGCGGCGGAAAGCGGGGACAAAGCCAGTGAACAGGAAGCACCGGCCAGGAAGGCGCGCGCCGATTCCGTTCTGGCCGCCGCGTCCCGGTCAACAAAGTTTCGCGTTGTGGGTCACACGGTCGACATCCAGGCGCTGACGCTTTTCATGAAAACCCTCGAAGCGTCACCGTTCATTCAGAACGTGCAGCTCACCCGTTCGAATATGGTGCTCTTCGAGGGTAAAGAAGTGACCGAGTTTCACCTGGAAGCTGAGTCGCAGAAAGCGCCGCCGTTCCTGCTGAAAACCGTCGCGATGTCACCAGGAGGTAACTAACATGGCAATCGGGGCAAATCTTTCCCGGCGGGAACAGTCGCTCATCTCAGTTACGGTGGTTGCAATCGTAATTGCCGCAGCGTACGCGTACTTCCTCTACATACCGAAGCGCGAGCAACTCGCCGCGATTCAGCAGCATGTCGAAGTTCTCGACAAGAAAAACGCTCAGGCGAAAGCCGACGTCGCCAACGGCAGCATTGCGCGACTGCAACAGCAGGCAGTCGAGTATGACGCGAGCCTCAAGGTGATGCGCCAGCTGGTTCCAACCACAAATGAAGTTCCTGCGCTCCTGGAAAATGTGTCTACTGCCGCTCGCCGAGTGGGTCTCGACCTCGCATCAGTTGAGCCGATGCCCGTTCTGGTTGGGGAGCAGTTCGATACCTATAGATACAAGGTGTCGGTCAAAGGAGGTTACCACAACGTCGCCGGTTTTCTGGCCAACGTCGGCTCGCTTAATCGGATCGTCGCGCCGGTGGCACTCAATCTCAAGCACGTTCCCGTAGCCGAGAAGAAAAAATCACGGAGCAGGGATGGAGAGTCGATGCTCGCGACTGACTTCCAGATCCAGACCTACATCGCGCATGTCCCCACTCTGGCGGAAGCGCAGGCTGTCGAGGAGAAGAACTGATGACATTGAATCGGAGTATTGCGATCAGCTGCGCGGCCGTTGTTCTGGCGGGAGCGGCATTCGCTTTTGTAGCGAGAGCGCAAAAGCCGACGCCTCCCCGCGTGGTGCAGGTGTCGTCCACCAGTTCCAATCGTGGCGCGCCTGTCGCCCGCGTGCCTGGAACCTCGACTTCGCCGGCAAATGGAGCACCAACCACAACTGCAACACCGGCCGTTGCAGCGGCTGCACGCGACAGCGCCCGCGATCTGGTCATCAACCGGGAGACATACAACTACCCCGGTCGTGGCCGCCGCGACCCGTTTGTGTCGCTGCTGAACACCGAAGAATTGCGTCCGCTGCTTGCGGACCTGAAGCTGGTGGCGATTGCGTTCGACGCCACCGGTAGAAACTCGGTCGCGGTTCTCCGCGATCTGAGCACGAAGGAACAGTATCGCGTAAAAGTGGGCCAGGAGATTGGCCGCATGCGCGTTGTTGCCATCAACGAGAAGAACGTGGTGTTTGGAATCGAGGAGTTTGGTTTCAGCCGGCAGGAATCGCTGGCAATGAATGATTCAACCAAAGTGAGGACTCAATGAGGCAGTTTCTCGCGGCTTGCGCCGCTCTCGCGTTTATCCCCGCAGCCGGAAGTCTGCAGGCGGCTGCAACAGGCGCGCGAATGCTGGCCGCAAGCCATGCAGACCCCAGGGGTCCGACAGTGCGATCGGTAAGTGTCGTACCCTCGGCAGGTCGCGCCGAGATTGTCATCGGCGTCGATGCCTCGGTCGAGGTCGAGGACTTCGCCCTTGAGTCGCCGCATCGCGTCGTCGTCGATCTCAAGGGTGCAACGCTGAGCATGGCACCGCGCTACGACCGGCTTGCCCGGGGTGGTGTCGTCAATGTAAGGGCTGCTCAGTTCAAGCCAAACGTTGTACGGGTAGTCATCGAAATGACCGCCGCGCATCAGTACGAAGTCGTCCGCAAGGATGGACAGGTTCACGTCTCGGTTTCGGGCGGCGCTGCGTCATTCAGTGCCTGGCATTCGTCACCGGAGATGGCCGCTCGCTATGCCGTCTCGAATTCAGCCGGCGCGGTGGCTGCGCTGGCCGCATCGGTAACGCCGGACGCGAACATCAGTCGCGAACAGCCTTCTGATCGCAGTGCGCGAACCAGCACTCCCGAGCCCGGCTCGCATCGGATGTCACCGCCGGCGGTGATCTCCGAGCAGCCCCGAATCACCGTGACATATCAGGACGCCGACATCGGCGATGTCATCGCCGCGTTTGCCGCCTTCTCTGGCCGCACGATCGTAGTCGGCAGGGAAGTCGCAGGCTCGATCACTGCAGAGATCAAGAATCAGCCGTGGGATGTAGCGCTTCGCGCAATCCTGCAGGCGCAGGGACTGGCGGCGGCGGAGGATGCGCTGTCGGGCATCGTCACTGTCGACAGCTATCGCAACATTGCGGCAAAGCAGGCATCGGAGCCTTTGACGACTCAGCTTGTCGCTGTCAATTACGCAAGCGCCGCCTCACTCGTTCAGACTCTCAGCGGCCTGTTGGCGCGAGAATGTGCGCCCGGCGGAGTGCCCGAGGCTCAGCAGAACACCAGAACCAGCTGCTTTGCACGTGGTGCGGTCGCCGCGGATACTGCCACCAACACGCTTCTCATCACTGAGACGCCATCACGGATGGCGGACCTTCTCTCATATGTGCGCAATCTCGACGTCCGTACGCCGCAGGTCGCGATCAAAGCGAAGATCATCTTTGTCAACCGCACTGATATCGAGGAGCTCGGTCTTTCCTACGATTTCGGTACGGGCAACGATCAGTTCTTCAGCCAGCTCGTTCAGCGTGTCGATCCCACCACCACCAAACCCGTCGACACCAACGGAGATGGCGTTCCTGACTCCTTTGGCGGCGGCAGTCCCGTCACCGGCGACCGAGTGCTGCTTGGCGGAAATGCACTCTCCGCTCTAGCGAACGCCAACGCCCGAGTCGTAAACCCGGCGCTACGCCTCATCTTTTCGGCCGCACTAGGCAAGTTCCAACTCACGACGTTCCTGGATGCGCTTCAGGAAGTGAGACTGGCGGATCTTCAGGCAGAGCCGAGCATCGTCACCCTCGACAACCGGAAAGCCGAGATTCTCGTCGGCCAGGAAATCCCGATTCGCGTGCTGGATGTAGGTACACAAGGCGGTCAACAGGGCGGTCAGAATAACAATCAAGTGCCT
Source organism: Gemmatimonadaceae bacterium (assembly GCA_037721215.1). Taxonomy (NCBI): domain Bacteria; kingdom Pseudomonadati; phylum Gemmatimonadota; class Gemmatimonadia; order Gemmatimonadales; family Gemmatimonadaceae; species Gemmatimonadaceae bacterium. Next base: position 100,709 of record JBBJNV010000011.1, on the reverse strand, counting down.
CGCGCCACTGTGCAGCTGAAAGAAGTCGGCATCATTTTGAGCGTGACGCCGCACATCACGAATAACCGCCAGATTTTCCTGAAGCTTCATGCCGAGAACTCCGACGCGCAGCTGGCATCGTCCGACGTCGGGTTCATCTTCGGGAAACAACGCGCGGACAATCAGCTTCTTGTCGGCGACGGCGAGACAGCCGTAATCGGAGGTCTGACCGTCACACAGGTGACCAGCTCGAAATCTGGAATACCGCTGCTCGTGGATCTTCCCATAATCGGAAGGTTATTCGGCACTACTCGCACGTCGGAGCAGAAGCGCGACCTGTTGATACTCGTTACCCCGCACATCATCGACGAGGGAGAGCGTACGCTCTCGCCTCGCACGGCTCCCGGCAACAGACAGTAGAACATGACTCTCAATATGATCCTCATGCGCCCGTCTCACGCCCGGGCGATCCTCGCCGCCGCTTCAATCGTGGCCGCTGGTGCCTGTTCGGATTCATTGTCGTCTGGCGGCAACACCTTCGGAGACAAGTCACCGCCCGCGGTCAATTTGTCCAAAGGCGGGTCCGCGCCAGATACGGTGATCACATTCCAGGTGGATGTGAAGGACAACCTGGGCATCAAGTCGGTAAAGGTGATGGTAAGCGGTGGTTTGACATTCCAGTTTGATACTACGTTTACAAGCGCGGTCACGGAAACTTCCATCCCTTTCAATCTCTCGGTGCCGCGAAGCATCGCGCCGGGTACGCCGGTAATGGTGCTTGCATCGGCAATCGACGGAGCATCGAACAAATCGAGGGTCGATTCGCTTCAGCTGACAGTCGGCAACGTCCCGCCGGCAGAGGTGCGCATCACCAGTCCGGCGAGTGGCACCACCGCCGTGGTTGGCAAATCGATTATCATCTCGCTCTCGGCCCGGTCAGCGGTCAAGGTGAGGGCCGTGGGCTTCCGCACCACCGGCGGCCTGGTGATCGCCGATTCTACCGCATACTCCAGCCCGCTCCGCGATTCCGTGAACGTTATCGATACCGTTGCGATTCCGGCTAGCGCGCCCCTCGGGCCCCTCACCATTTCTCCCTTCGTCATCGATTCACTCGGCCAACGAACGGTGGGCCCGGCGATTGTCCTCAACATCCAGCCACTCTCGGCGATCAGCTCGACTCCGGTAGTGACGTTCAGCCACTCACCACGCATCGAAGTGGGCGACACTCTGCACGTCGAAGCCACCGATCAGACAGGCATCACCACGCTCGGCTGCGAGGTGCGCCGAACAATCGGCGGAGCGATTGACGCGAAAGATTCCATCGTCTCGAATGGAAGCATCACGTCCCAGCTCAAGACCTTCGAGCTCCGTCTTCCGTACTCCACGTTCCCAACGACGGTGTATATCCAGGCCTTCGCAAGGAACTCAAACGGAACCCGCGCGTACGCCAAGCTGCCCGGTGGCATGGACCGCATCGATACAGTGATGGTTGTCGCTGGCTCCACGCGGCCGCTGCCAAGCGGCGGCTTGGCGGCTGACGCACTCTATCACTCACGCACGGACCGGCTTTACCTCACCAATATCACGAGGAATCAGCTTGAAGTGTTCAGTCTCGCCGACTCGTCGTTCAAATCACCCATCGTGGTGGGCTCGCGGCCGTGGGGATTGACGGCATGGCCGCGTGACCACAATGATGTCATGGGCGATACACTGATTGTCGCCAATTCCGGCGGCACCGACCTCAGCTACGTGAATCTGAATGCAGGGAGCAGCGGCCGCGAAGTGTTCAGGTACGCATTGCCAAATATCGTTGCGTTCACTGTCACATCAACACGGACAAACGCAGGCCTGCTAATTCAGCAGCGCACCAAATATGACTTCAGCGATCGTCCTCAGTTCGTTGCAGCGACCTGCAACGGCGGCGGGACGGCGTGCGGTGATATCATCGTCACGTACTCCACCACGCCTACTCCAGGCCAGAGCACTCCCTTCGAGAGCAGGAATGGCACTCTGCGCTGGGAGAACCTCAGCAGGAGTTCCTCGCACTTCTTTTTTGAACAGGCGATGGGACAAGGGCTGAACAGCTCGGACACTCTTGAAATCCTCCGATATGACGCCAACGGCGGCGACGTAACGGCGCTGGTCCCCTACATGCAGGAGGTCACATCTTCGAACGGCCGGAAATCCAACTATTCGGTTGTTGTACGGGCTCGCGAGATCGGCTTCCGTGATACCACTTTCGTCCGAAACTCCGGGAACTTCCGGCGCTCGGTATTTGGTGAAGGAGGCGCGGCAGGAGGCGCACGAGCGATGACCTACGATGCCAACCGCGGCTTCGACTCGACGATGGTATTCTCCGATGGAAGCATCGGTAAACTTCCAGTTCCAGCGATCGATCGGGGAATTTCGCCCTCGTTCGATGTGGGGGACTTCATCGCCAATACCTTTGCCAAGGTGCAGGGTGTCGCCACGAATTTCGATGGCTCACTCTCGGGAATCAGGGCCGACTCGACCTATCTTCTCAATCCGGCACTGCGGCTGCAGGGAATCTTCGGAACCACTCAGAGCAATGCCGGTCTTGATTTTCATCCGCTCAACAGCGGTCCGAATTCCTTTCCACTCTCCACACGACTGGCCTTCGCAGCGTCGGCCGAGCCGGTGATCGAGATTTTTGACAGCTACTGCTACAAGCGGGTTGGAAGCGTTCCCATCCGCGAGCCGATCATTGGTCCAATCAAAGCAGCGCTTCGTCCCTCGACGGGCCAGATTGTGCTCGTCGGCTCGACCAGGGGCGGGGTTGTGATAGTTACTCTGCCGAATACTTTTACAACGACCTGTTGACGGTGTGAAAGGGCAGCGACTGCTGCGCGACACAGCTTCATGGAATGTTGAATGCGAGCCCGGTCATCCCGGGCTCGTTTTCGTTGGAGGGTGATGCTGCGTTTTACGACCGCGGGCGAATCCCACGGACCAGCGCTGATCTCAATACTCGAAGGCGCGCCTTCGGGCATTCCGCTGCTTGCGTCCGACGTCGACGCCGACCTCGCTCGTCGTCAGCAGGGCTACGGCCGCGGACGCCGCATGCAGATCGAACGTGACGCGGTCGAATTCCTGTCAGGTATCCGGGCGGGACATACCATCGGTTCTCCGGTTGCCATGCTCATTCGGAATCGCGACTGGGCCAACTGGAGCTCGATCATGGATGCGGCTCCAGACCCAACCGATGCTCCGCGCAAGCGTGCGATCACCCGCCCGCGGCCAGGCCATGCTGATCTCGCCGGAATGCTCAAGTACGACCGCGACGATGCGCGCGACATTCTGGAGCGTGCCTCGGCGCGGGAAACTACCGCACGGGTCGCCGCGGGCGCGGTCTGCAGGAAGCTTCTGGCCGAGGTAGGTGTCACGATCGGAAGCCACCTGGTTGAGCTCGGCGGCGTCAGGTCGGCGGTACCTGTAGAGCTCCCCGCGGACATCAACGGTGTCGCCGCTCGATCGCCTCTCCGCACTCTCGACAGCAACGCGGAAGCGGAAATGATCGCGGGCATCGACGCCGCCCGAGAGTCCGGGGACACCCTGGGCGGAGTGTGCGAGGTGGTGTGCCGTGGCCTTCCGATAGGTATGGGGTCCCATATATCCTGGGACAGAAAACTGGACGGGCGTATCGGAGCGGCAATGATGTCGATTCCTGCTGTCAAAGGGGTGGAGATAGGTCTGGGGTTCGAAGCGGCGAGGCGTCGCGGGTCTCAGGTCCACGACGAGATACATGCAAGCCCCGACAATGCCCGGGCCGGTGATACCACGAGGCATACCAATCGTGCAGGGGGTCTCGAGGGCGGAATGACGACCGGCGAGGCCCTGGTCGTGCGGGTTGCCATGAAGCCGATCAGCACATTGATGCGACCGCTCGCCACTATAGAGATGGAGACGGGCGCACCGGCGGCTGCGGTTGCCGAGCGCAGCGATGTCACCGCGGTTCCCGCAATGGGCGTTATTGCCGAGGCGATGCTCGCTTTCGTGCTGGCTCAGGCGTTGATCGAGAAATTCGGCGGCGATTCCCTGAGCGAGCTGCACCGCAACCTTGATGGGTATCTGGCGAGGATCGCGGAGCGGCGTGGGCGCTGATACTCCCAATGTCATCCTCGTCGGGCTGCCTGGCGCGGGCAAGACCACGGTGGGACGCGCCGCGGCAAGGCTGCTCAACTGGCCCTTCATCGATTTCGATACGGAGATCGAGCATCGGGAGCATGCTTCGATTGCCGCGATTTTTGCCACAAAGGGCGAGGCGTACTTCCGCGGGCTCGAGAAGTCGCTTTCGGCAGAGCTGACGAGTTGCAGGAGAACGATGATGTCTGCCGGAGGGGGATGGATAACGAATGCCGATTCGGTGGCACTTTTGCGTTCGACCTCGCGTATCATATACCTTAGAGTGGCACCCGGGCAGGTTATCGATCGGCTGGTGAGATCGCGCTATCGGCGGCCGCTGCTGGATGTGCCGGATCCCTACATTGCGCTTGCAGACCTGTACCGTGAACGGCAACATCTGTATGAAACTGCCGATGTCACGATCGACGCTGAAGTCGTTGACAGAAAAGAAGTTATAGATCAGGTGCGGTTGTACGCAGAGTCAATCGGACAAGTCGATTGATTCCTTGCCGCACCATTGACACAGAAATAGGTTATTGAAAATGGATGACCGTTTACCGGTTTTGATGACGTTCAGAGTGATGGGCCCGCACGAGCGAGGCAGATTTGCTCCCGATGCGTGGGGTCACCTGCTCTCGCTGGCAGGGTCAGGTGCGATCAACCCTGTGGAGCTGGAGCACATCATTGAACGGGCACTGGTGCAGATCGACGGGCGAATCGCGCTCGATGATCTTCGCGGGATGCTCGAAGGCTCGGGGCTCGAGGACACCGGCGGTCCGGGCGAAAGCCAGTCGGTGCACTGAGCAATGGCCAGCACACGAAAAAATTCCGCAAAGAAAACCACCGGCCGGAAGACGGCGGCAAAACCGCGGATTGCCAAGCCGCGGGTTGCCAAGCTGCCACCGGCGGATGAAGGTCCGGCCCCCGAGCCCGGGACCACCTCACTCGTCATCGTCGAATCGCCTGCTAAAGCGAAGACCATCGGCAAGTATCTGGGCCGGGGGTATCGCGTCAGGGCAACGGTCGGACATATTCGCGACCTCCCCGAGAAAAAGATTGGAATCGATATCGAGAACGGCTTCGAACCAGAGTACGTCACGATTCCGGGGAAGGAAAAAGCCCTTGCCGATCTCAAGGTCGCAGCAAGGGACAGCCGCGAGATCCTGATCGCCACCGATCCTGACCGCGAAGGCGAGGCGATTGGCTGGCATGTCGCCGGGCAGATGCGCCGGAAGAATGGTGCGCCCATCAAACGGGTTCTCTTCCATGAGATCACCAAAGAGGCAGTGCATGCGGCAATTGCCCGTGCGGGCGATATCGATGAGCGCAAGGTTGAGGCGCAGCAGGCGCGTCGGGTGCTCGACAGGCTCGTTGGGTACAAGGCGAGCCCGGTTCTCTGGAAAACTGTAAAAAAGGGTATTTCTGCCGGGCGCGTACAAACTGTGGCGCTGCGCCTCCTTGTCGAGCGAGAGCGGGAGATCAACGCGTTCACGGCGGTCGAGTATTGGACGATTCTTGCGACGCTGTCGAAAGACGGTCAGGAGTTTTCCGCCAAGCTCCACCACATCGACTCGAAAAAAGCCACCATTCCCGACGAACGGTCCGCTGCTGAAATTCTGGCGAATCTCCGCGGGCGGGAGACGTTCGGGGTGACCGATGTGAAGCGAAGGGAGCGGAGGAAAAACCCGGCGCCTCCGTTCACGACAAGTACGCTTCAGCAGGAAGCCGCAAAGAAGCTGGGTTATGGATCGAAGCGGACGATGCGACTGGCGCAGGATCTCTATGAAGGCATCGATATCGGTGCCGAGGGAGCAGTCGGTCTCATCACATATATGCGAACAGACTCGACTCGTATTTCCGAGACATCGGCGATGCAGGCGCGCGACTACGCTGAGATGCTCTACGGCAAGAACTATCTGTCGTCGGCGATGCAGCTTTACGGCGATGCCAAGGCGAAGAACACACAGGACGCGCACGAGGCTGTGCGGCCAACCGATCCCTCCCGTCGGCCGGAGCACATCGAGCGGTATCTGAAACCCGATCAGTTCAAGCTGTATCAGCTCATCTGGCAGCGGTTCATCGCTTCACAGCTTGCGCCTGCCCGCTTCGATACAACGACGGTTGATTTCGATTTATCGGCGCCAGGCAATGGTACGGCTGCCCCGCTTCCGTACCTGTTTCGTGCCACCGGAAGTGTGATGAAGTTCGATGGGTATCAGAAAGTGTACAAGGAGACCCGGGAACAGGGTGACGGGCATGGGCGCGCGCTCGAGGACGAGCAGCCGCTGCCGCCAGTCGAGGTCGGTGAGAACGTGCCTGTGCGGAGCATCACCCCCAGCCAGCATTTCACCGAGCCGCCACCGCGCTTTTCCGAAGCGAGTCTTGTAAAGGAGCTGGAGAGGCTGGGCATCGGGCGCCCGTCAACATATGCATCGATCATCTCGACTCTCGTCGACCGCCGCTACGCGCAGCTCGAACAGCGGCGTTTCTTCCCGACGAAGCTCGGCGATCAGGTCGAGCGCGTCATGGTGAAAAGTTTTCCTGACATCTTCAACGTCACATTTACTTCTCATATGGAAACCGATCTCGATCGGGTCGAAGAGGGCAACGTGAACTGGCGCATTATGCTGAAGGATTTTTACGGGCCGTTTGCAACGTCGGTAGCCGGTGCAGATATCGATGCGCTGATCGCCGAGGCGCACGATCTCTCCGCGCTTGAAACCGATCGCTGCCCGGTGGACGGCGGCCGGCTTGTCGCGCGCGGTGGATTCTTCGGGCCCTTCATTGCGTGTGAAAACCACCCGAAGGAATGCAAGTACACTCGTCCCCTCAGCGGAGAGCGGAAGCCGGCGCAGCTTACCGATCAGATGTGCCATGAATGTGGCGAGGCAATGGTGATTCGCCACGGCAGGTCAGGCGATTTTCTAGGCTGCAGCAAGTTTCCGAAATGCCGTGGCACCCGTTCCATGCCGACGGGAGTAAAGTGTCCCAAGGATGGCGGTGACATCGCTGTACGCCGATCGAAGAAACGAGGTAAAGCGTTCTACGGATGCGCGAATTACCCGGCCTGTGATTTTGTCATCTGGGACAAACCAGTCGCTGAGGTTTGCCCGGAATGCGGCTATGCGGGCGCCGAGATGAAGTCGAACAAGACCCGCGGCGAATACCGGCGTTGCATAAGTTGCGCGAACGAATGGGAGCCGGCGGAGGCGGATCGGTCGTCGGAGCCTGGGCCCGAGGCGGTGGCTGTGTGACCAACGCTGCGAGTGTTCAGATTGTAGGAGGCGGGCTTGCCGGTTCGGAGGCTGCGTGGCAGCTGGCTGAACGGGGGCATCGTGTAATTCTCCACGAGATGCGGCCACTCAAATCAACGGCTGCTCATCGCACCGGACATTTCGCTGAGCTCGTCTGTTCGAACACGTTCAAGAGCACGGAGACAACCAACGCGCACGGACTGCTGAAGGCGGAGATGCGTGTGCTTGGATCGATGATTCTTCAATGCGCCGATGATGCCCGCGTTCCCGCCGGCAGTGCCCTGGCTGTCGACCGCGAAATCTTTGCCGCTGCTGTTTCAGCGCGCATCCAGTCCCATCCGAATATCGAAGTTCAGAGGGGAGAGGTCACCACAATGGAATCTCCCTGCGTCATTGCGACGGGGCCCTTGACGTCGGATTCGTTCGCGAAGTGGGTGCAGGAGCGACTGGGCGTTGGGTCGCTGGCTTTCTACGACGCTATTGCCCCTATCGTTTCGCGGGAATCAATCGACGAATCGATTGCATTCACTGCGTCACGGTACGATCGGGAGACGATGGAGGGTGTGGGCAGCGAGGGATCGTATCTCAACTGTCCCATGTCCCGTGCGGAGTACGAGGGTTTCATCGCTGCGCTGGTGTCTGCAGATCAGTTCCATGGGCATGAATTCGATGCTGTCCCATACTTTGAGGGCTGCATGCCGGTGGAGGTTGCCGCGTTGAGGGGGGCCGATACCCTCCGTTTTGGTCCATTGAAGCCGGTTGGTCTGATAGACCCGCGCACGGGCCGGCGACCCTGGGCCGTAATACAGCTCCGACGCGAGGATCGGCATGGCCGGATGTGGAATATTGTCGGCTTCCAGACCCGGCTTCGCATTCCGGAACAGCAGCGGGTGTTACGCATGATTCCCGGGCTCGCCGGCGCGGAGTTTCTTCGGTATGGGTCGATCCACAGAAATTCCTATGTGAACTCCCCTGCCGCCTTGTCGCCTCATTTATCCGCCCGCGATAATAGCGCAATCCTGTTCGCGGGCCAGATAACCGGCGTCGAGGGTTACACCGAGAGCGTTGCCACGGGTCTGCTGGCCGGCCGCAATTTGTCGAGAATTCTTTCGGGGCATTCTCCTGAGATTCCTCCTCCTGTGACGATGCTTGGCGCTCTTTACAGATATTTGCGCGAAGCCGATCCGGCGCACTTTCAGCCGATGAATGCGAACTTCGGGCTGGTCGATGAGCTTCCTGAGGTTGTGCGAGACAAGAAGCGGAAGCGGGAATTGATCGCCGAACGGAGCCTGACGGAAATGACGGCGTGGTCGGCATTGCATGCGGGAGATCTTGACCTGGTTGCCTGACCAGGCGGGTATGATCACTCCTGACGATGATGCTGGATCATTCAGCAAAACGAAATCGCCCGAAGTCGAAGAATTTCTGACTCATCTCGAGAAAGAGCGCGACCTCTCACCGCACACGCTCAACGCGTATCGCCGTGACCTCGGGGAACTTCTCGCCTATCTGACGGATTATTACGGAGACCGGAACTGGACCTGGCAGGGCATCGACAGGCTGGCGATCCGCGGATTTCTGGCCCACATGACGCGCAGGAAACTCAGCCGCCGAACGATTTCGAGGGCGCTGTCCGCGGTGCGCAGCTTTTACTCCTTCATGCATGGAAACGAAATGGTCGAGGCCAATCCGGCGCGGAGCGTCAGCAGTCCAAAGCTCGAACGACATCTGCCTGGATATCTCGATCGCCAACAGATCGAATTGCTGTTCCAGAGCGCGGAGTTGAAGGCGCAGGAAGGCCGCTTTCCGGATGTCCGGAACTGCGCGATCCTGGAACTGTTTTATTCGACCGGGATGCGTTTGTCGGAACTGCGGGGAATCAATCGCGGCGATATTGATCTACTGTCACAGCAGGTAAAAGTGAGAGGCAAGGGTCGGAAAGAGAGAATCATCCCCGTCGGCGACCATGCGCAGCTTGCGATTCGCAATTACGAAGTGAAGCGGGACGAGCTGATTCGTAACACCGTAGCCGGGGCCGATCGAACAGCGTTCTTTCTGAGTAACCGGGGCAAGCGTATCTCGGTTCGGGCGCTTCAGAACGCGGTGACAGGATTTCTCGACGCAATCGATGAGGACGCAGGACTGTCGACGCATTCGCTTCGTCATACCTTCGCCACCCACCTCCTCGACGCCGGCGCCGATCTGCGGGCAGTCCAGGAGCTGCTCGGACATGTATCGATTTCGACGACCCAGATCTACACCCACACGAGTGTGGAGCGCCTGAAAAAAGTCTACGAAAAAGCGCATCCGCGGGCATGAGGCGAAACGTGCCGGGTGGTGAAGGTTTTCAATGGTAATGAGTGCTGACGAGTTGGTAATCGAAAAAGTGAACCGAGGAGATTTGATGGAGAAACCGCGGCATCACTGGGTGGTACGGGTCACCCACTGGATTAACGCTATTGCGCTCACGATCATGGTTGGCAGCGGACTGCGGATCTTCAACGCCTATCCCGCATTCGCGCGCAAAGGCGAAACATTCTGTTGTTATCCTTTCGAGGGGCAGTCCATTCCCTCGGCGTTCACTTTCGGGGGATGGCTGGGCGGTGCGCGACATTGGCATTTCGCCATGATGTGGGTGCTCGTCGCCAACGGCCTTGTGTACCTCGGCTTTATCTACACCCATGGGGAATGGAGAGATGTAGTTCCCCGCCGCGGTTTTTTTCGCAACGCAGCCGAGATGATCAAATTCTATCTCTTCGTTCGCAAGCGGCATCCGCTGCAAGGGAAGTACAATGCGCTTCAGCGGGCGACGTATTTCTCGTTGCCGTTGATTGGGATACTCGCGGTGACAAGCGGCGTCGCAATCTGGAAACCGGTGCAGCTCGCGCCACTCGCTGATATTCTGGGGGGTTACGTGTGGGCCCGTTACTGGCACTTCGTCGCGATGTCGCTGCTCGTCGCTCTCAGCGTGATCCATGTGTTCATGGTGTTCGCGACCGACCCGTACTCGCTCAGGTCCATTCTGACTGGCGGATACAACGAGGGTAACTCCCCTGAAGCGCGAAATGCACGGCCGTTTTATCACCTGTTGCCAAATCGAATGCGAAGTGGACGTGATGGAACTGCGCGAGAGTCAGGCTCGGACGACGATTGGCAGCCGGCGACCGTCGATGCGCCCACTTCGGAAACGGGCGAGTCTGCTTCGCGTAGCGATAGCCCGATGATTGATGGACCCACAGGGGCATCATCCGAGGAAAAACAGCAATGACAATCGATCGCCGCAAGTTCATCGGCGTGACGGGCTCCGCGATTTCCGCAGCACTGCTTGCTGCGTGCGATTCGCGGGGTCCGAAGGGGGCGGAGCGGGTGTTGCGCTACGCTGAACGCAAGAATCTCGTGTTGGAACGCGCCCTGTTTCAGCATACTTCAATGGATACTCCGGATAGCGGGAAGCTCGCCGGTGCTGCGCTTCCGAGCTATTTCATCTCGAAAACCGTGCCGATGTGGAATGAACAGCAACGCGGACCGTGGACGCTTGAGTTGGCGGGATTGGTCGATCGGCCGATGAAGCTCACGCTCGCTCAACTCCAGACGCTGCCCCGTGTTACTGAACGGGTGAACCATTACTGCGTCGAAGGATGGACTGCATTGGAGCAATGGACAGGCGTACGTGTCAGCGAGCTTGCGCGTCTTGCTGGCGTGAGGAAAGACGCGAAGTTCGTTGACTTCGAATCGTTCGATAACGGCTTTCACGAAAGCTGGGACATGTCGACGGCGATGATTCGCAAATGGGTGGTGGCCTAGGGGATCGTTGGACACATGCTGGGGCCGGCGCTTGGGGCGCGGGCCCGAGTCTATTCACCCGCCAAGCTCGGTTACAAGAACACCAAGTATCTCACCCGCATTGTATTTCTCCCGAACAATACGGGCGGTTACTGGAGCGACATGGGGTACGAGTGGTACGGCGGCGTGTGAGTCGAACGCTCTCCGTTTGGCCATCGCAACGGTGAAAGATTAATTCGGAATGATTGATTTGCGCGTCGAGGTCAGCTGGCAAGAAACCTCGTCAACGCACTGTTGAACTCGTCGGCGTGCGTGGCGTTCACGCCATGAGGCCCACCCTTGATCAGGACGAGTTGGCTGCCATCGATCGATTCGTGTGACCGTTTGCCGCTGACTTCGAACGGCACGATTCCGTCGGAGTCACCGTGGATCACCAGGGTCGGAACAGTCATGCGAGTCAGGTCGTCGCGGAAATCTGTCTTGCCGAACGCAGTGATACAGTCCAGAGTGCCCTTGGGTGAAGCGAAAGCCGCGATTTCGCGGGCGTAGCTGCGCTGCGGCTCGCTGATGAGATCGGTTTTATCTCCAGCCTGGAAGAACTTGGTCGTGAATCCATCGAGGAACGCGAGGCGGTCGCTTTTCACACCGGTCTCGAATTGTTTGATGGTGGCATCGTCCAGCCCGCCGTCCGGGTTGTCATCGGACTTGTAGAGGTAGGGTGGAACGGCGGACGCAAGGACAGCTTTGCTGACCCGGTCGCTGCCGTAGGTGCCGATGTAGCGGACTACTTCGCCGCCCCCCATCGAGAACCCGACGAGTGCGGCATCATTCAGGTCGAGGTGTTCTATCAAAGCGGCAAGGTCGGCGGCAAAAGTATCGTAATCGTACCCGTCCCATGGCTGAGATGATTTGCCGAAACCGCGACGGTCATAGGTGATCACCCGATGTCCCGCCTTGACGAGGGCCGGCAGCTGCGCTTCCCACGCGCGTCCGCTTAGCGGCCATCCATGGATGAGCACCACCGGCTTGCCCTTTCCGTGATCTTCGTAGTACAAATCGGTTGTGTTCTTTCCGGTCTCTCCCACCGCCAGCATACCCATCGTTGTCTCCTGAGATTGTTTGTCGAGTGAAAAAATCACGGAAAGAATGTGCCATCGTGCTCGTTTCCATCCGTGTTGCCGCGAAACTAATTGAAACCGCAGCAAGAACCGGGTGTAACCAGGATTGAACATCTGGACATTGCGAGTGTACGTCACTAAGCAACTCCGGCTGACCGGCTATGCCGATACAACTTCTCAGGAATTCCGATGACCAGCGGGCAGGAACAGATCGCCGACTTGCAGCGAAACATCGCTGACAGGCTGAGGCCGGTTTGCCAGGGAATTCCGGAATCCAGCTTCGACGAGCTCGTACGACAGATCGTCGCAGTGAACCTGAAATATGGGGTTGAGTCCGAAGCGTCCGAGTCGGTACGGGTGCAGATCGCGATAGAGGGCGAGCGAGATGCCACCGGCGCCACAGTGATGGGGCTGATGGCCTGACTCAGCCCCGGTCAGCCCGGAAGCATCTGCTCAGCGAATACGCATTGGCGGTTTCTGTTTATCGTCCCGCGGCAAATCGGGGTCATCCCCTTCGCCGCGCCGCGCGGCGCCCCGGAACAGCAGCATCTCCTTGAGATAAACGCGGTTGAGCACGGCCCCGATCACCAGTAGCGCGACCCCGACAAAGACCACGATCGTCCCCCAGCGCCACTCGTCCTGCCCGATGAGCGATGCACCCATGCACAGTGTCCCGGCCCCCACCAGCGCTTCACCGGCACGATGTGGTACTGCGCGGCGCCGACGCCGGCGTTCGCGATGTGGCCTCAGATCATCAGGCCTGAAAGCATCGTAGAGCAGGCCTGCCGCAACGATGCAGACGAGTACTCCCAGCACTACGGGTATGTGCTCCAATCGCATTGGCGCCCCTGTTAGGTTTGAACCATGAACAGCACTCCAGCCCGCGTTCGCTCGACGACAATTCTCGCCGTCCGCCGCGAAGGCCGCGTCGCTCTCGGCGGCGACGGCCAGGTCACGGTTGGCGACACGGTGATGAAATCCAACGCGCAAAAAGTACGCTCATTGCGCGGTGGCAAGCTACTCGCGGGGTTTGCGGGCGCGGCGGCGGATGCGTTCACGCTCTTTGAGAAGTTCGAGGAGAAGCTCGAACGGCATCCAGGCAACCTTTCCCGTGCGGCGGTGGAACTGGCCAAGGATTGGAGGAGCGACCGGATATTGAGGCGCCTGGAGGCGCTGCTCGCTGTCACCGACAGCGAGAGAGGGTTCATCATTTCCGGCACTGGGGACATTATCGAACCGGATGACGGAATCCTGGCAATCGGTTCGGGCGGCTCTTACGCGCTGGCCGCGGCGAGAGCACTTGCCGAGAATACGGAGCTGCCGCCGCGGGAGATCGTGCAGCGGGGACTGGCGATCGCCGCCGGCATCTGCATTTATACCAACGCGAACATCACCGTGCTGGAGCCGTCGTCGTGACGTCGCCACGCACCCAGAACGCGCTCGCCCGCCTCGCCGATCTTACTCCCGGGCTCATTGTTGCCGAGCTCGATCGCTACATCGTCGGCCAGGCTGAGGCGAAAAAGTCGGTGGCGATCGCGCTGCGAAACAGGTGGCGCCGCCAGCGAACGCCGGAGGCGATTCGCGAAGAGATATCTCCCAACAACATCATTCTTGTCGGCCCCACGGGTGTTGGCAAAACGGAGATTGCGCGGAGGCTGGCCAAGCTTGCTGGCGCACCGTTCATCAAGGTGGAGGCGTCGAAATTTACTGAAGTTGGCTACGTCGGCCGGGATGTGGAGTCGATGGTGCGGGATCTTGTCGAGAGCGCAGTGAACATGGTGCGCACGGAGCGTGAAACCGAGGTCGAAGATCTGGCGCACGACAAAGTCGAGAACCGTCTGCTCGATCTGTTGCTGCCGGTGCCGGCCGACAAAAAATCCGCGCCTTCCACGGATGCCGCGGGTGCGAACGACGCGCCGATTTTTCTGGTTTCGTCAAGTGGCAATGTTTCCCCCGAAATGGACGTCGATCAGGAGCGCTACCGGCGCACCCGTGACAAGCTCCGACAGTTGCTCGTCGACGGCCAGCTCGAGAGCAGGGAAGTGGAGATCGAGGTGACGCAGAGCTCTCCGATGATGTTCGACATGATGGTTCCTCAGGGTGCGCCCGAAGGAATGGGCAATTTTTCCGACATGCTCCAGGAGATGATGCCGAAGCGCACAAAGAAGCGCACGGTGAAGGTGTCTGAAGCGCGGCGGATTCTTCTCGAGCAGGAGCTCGACAAGCTGATCGACGACGAGGATGTCGTCGGAGACGCTCTCGAGCGGGTCGAGACGATGGGTATCATCTTCCTCGACGAGATCGACAAGATCGCGGGGCAGCGAAGTCAGGGTGGCGGGCCCGATGTCTCGCGCGAGGGGGTTCAGCGCGATCTGCTGCCGATTGTCGAAGGCTCCAACGTGCAGACGAAGCATGGAATGGTGAAGACCGATCACGTGTTGTTCGTTGCCGCGGGCGCATTTCACGTATCGAAGCCGAGTGATCTGATTCCCGAGCTTCAGGGACGGTTCCCGATTCGTGTCGAGTTGAAGCCCCTCACCGAGGCCGACTTCGTCCGCATCATGACCGAGCCGGAGAACGCTCTCACCCGCCAGTACTCGGCGCTTGTAGAGGCGGATGGCGCCAAACTGACCTTTACCGAAGATGGTATCGCCGAGATTGCGAAGATTGCGGCGCATGTGAATGACCGGATGGAAAACATTGGAGCACGGCGGCTTCACACGGTAATGACGACGCTCCTCGAGGAAGTGATGTTCGACCTTCCCGATCGGGGCGCGGGTGATGTTGTCGTGGACCGTGCGATGGTGGTGGAGCGGTTGAAGGATATCGTCGAGGATGAGGACCTGCGGAGATACATTTTGTAGGATGAAGACACAGGCTGAGAAAGACTTTCTCGCTATCCCCGATTATTCGCGCGCCGAGCTGCACTCGCTGTTCGAACTGGCGACGCGGATGCGCGATGGGTCGTACACCGACAAGCCGCTGGCCGGCAAATCGCTGGCGATGATTTTCATGAAGGCGTCAACGCGGACGCGGGTGTCGTTCGAGGTTGGTGCGTGGCAGCTTGGCGGGCACGCATTGTTTCTGTCGCCGCGTGATGTGCAGCTTGGCCGTGGTGAGCCGATCGCCGATACGGCGCGGGTGCTGTCACGATACGTCGACGGCATCATGATCCGAACCTTTGCGCACTCGGAGGTAGAAGAGCTGGCGCGCTTCGCATCGGTGCCGGTGATCAACGGACTCACCGACCTGCTGCATCCCTGTCAGATTCTTGCCGACCTGTTGACGATCCGGCAGCATCTTGGCGGCATCGACGGACGGCGAATCGCATGGATCGGTGATGGTAACAACATGGCGAACTCGTGGATCAATGCTGCGTATGTGCTTGGCTTTGAACTGACGCTGGCGTGTCCGGAGGGTTACGACCCTGATGCGGCGATTCTTGAGCGTGCGCAGGGAGCGGCCAAAGTACGCGTCGTTCGTGATCCGGCTGAAGCCGCTGACGGGGCCGATGTGATCAATACAGATGTATGGGCATCCATGGGTCAGGAGGAGAGTCAAGCCATTCGTGAAAAGGCCTTTTCGGGATACATGGTGGATCGCGCGCTCATGGCCCGTGCGAAACCCGGCGCGATCTTCATGCATTGTTTGCCGGCGCATCGGGGAGAGGAAGTGAGCGCGGATGTAATTGATGGGCCGCAGAGTGTGGTGTGGGATGAGGCGGAGAACCGGTTGCATGTCCAGAAAGCGATCATGGCCAACCTCATGGGTGGGGTCGAGCTGTAGCTGGCGGCGCGGGCATGCGTTCTGCGATTGGAACGGGCATGCCTACCACTGAAAAGAAGTTACAGGAGCTCGACGAGCTTATTGAAGGAATCGAGACCGCGATGTTCACCACTCGCCGTCATGATGGCCATCTGGTATCGCGGCCGATGGCGACGCAGAAGCGGATCAACGAAGCCGATCTATGGTTCGTCACCGATGTCGATACCAACAAGCTCGACGAGCTGGACATGGACCACCACGTCAACTGCGCGTACTACAATTACAAGAGCCGCGAGTGGGTTTCGGTGAGCGGCGTTGCGCGGGCGGTTCGCGACAGGAAGCAGATTCACAAGCTGTACAAGCCGGACTGGAAGGCGTGGTTCGGCGACGAGGGCGGGAAGCGGGATGGTGGCCCTGACGATCCGCGGATCATGCTGATATTTGTCGATGCGGATTCGGTGGTCTATATGAAAAACAACAAACCGCGGCCGGTGATTCTGTTTGAGGTATTGAAGGGGATCGTAGCGGGGACGAAGCCGAATGCGGGGGAGGTTCGGCATATCAGCGGCGGGGAACTGATGGATTAAGTCGGGCTGCTATGAGCGTTCACGGTCAGCCGCGACCTGAGGCTGGCGCGGAGTTCGTGGACTTTGAATCGTTCGACGACGGATTTCACGAGAGCTGGGATATGGAGACGGCGATGCATCGTCAAGCGGGGAGTCCGTTCCTGACTGTGGCCAAGGCAGATCGGCGGACAGTAGATTCGGATTCGGTGACTGCGTTAGCAATCAATCACGCTGACCCCGCCTCGGCGGTTGCATGCTCCGCTGAGCCTGCGCTGGCGTCGCGGTAAACCAACAGTGATACCCGCTGACTGAAGCTGAGGAGCCGAGCCAAGCGGGCGGACGAGTGAGTTTCGCGGGCGGCCGCCAGACAAAAAGCAAACCGCCCACGATTCCCGCTCCCATATCAGCTCAAGGGTTCAGTTCACGCGCTAGGCAATGGCGGCAGGTTCGGAAACTATGGGCGAGTCAATAATCCAAGTCTGGGCTGTATCGCGTGTATGCTACGATGACCCACGGAGGCGCGATCAACATTGGAGGCGTGTTGGTCGCCGATGGAAAAGATACGTAAAGGGGTTGCAAGCCCCCCGTGTAGCGGACTAGCTTTGGTTAGCGCTCCTCGGTCCCCAGCGCACGGTGATGCCAATGCTTTCGAGCCAGATTGCTGAGCTTCTAAAAACGAATCGCAAAGCTCTCGGATTCACCCAGAAGGAAGTTGCGAGCCGTGCCGGAGTCAGCACGCGGCTCTGGGCCGAAGTCGAGCGGGGAGAACGCCCAAATGTGAGTCTTCTGACCGCCCTCCGAATGTTGGGCCATGTTGGTATCAGCATTCGAATGACCGACGCGTCGGGCACTACCCGCGAACTTCGTGACCCTGACACGGCTGCCGTTGGCCGGCTCGCGCGGGCTGCGATCCGAAGGGCAACATGGCACGGGAGACAGTTGCGACTTGACCAGGACGGCGCGGATGAGCCGCCGTCCCCGCGTGGCCCAGACGGCGTAGACGCAGTCGCGCTGGTCTCAGAGCAGGCCTTCACCGTCGCGCGCAGCCGGCCATCAGCAGAAACAAGAATGGCATTGCTGCCAGTCGCCCGGGCGCCGAGCCGGAAGTCAGGAGCTACGCCGTCGCGGCAGTCGGCCGGCCGGCGACGCTGACACGTGCTGCGTCAGAGAAACGATCAGCTCGCCACCGATTTCCGTGACTTCATCCAGTGTCTTGATAACAATGATGTGCTTTTTGTTCTGGTCGGCGGCTACGCGGTCGGCTGGCACGGCGTCGTAAGAGCCACGGGCGATATCGACTTTCTCTACGAGCGAACGGAGGACAATGTCGAGCGGCTCTGCGCGGCGATGAGGGCGTTCGGGGCTCCGGAGAATCTGATTGATCCCGATTTCATGCTTTCGTCAGATGCCGTGACCCAGATTGGCAACGCTCCGCTGCGGATCGATCTGCTTGCGGGGATCTCCGGTGTTTCTTTTGCCGACGTCCGAGCGGGAGCGGTTGTAGCGAAGCTGAGTGGGAACCGCATGCTCGTCATCGGACTCAACGAGCTGCGGACGAACAAGGCCGCCACCGGCCGTCAGCGGGACAAAGACGATCTTCGGCGCCTCGCGCGTGGAGTCACTCCGGCGAATCAATCTTCAGCGCTCGTGCGGACAAAGGGTGTCACCGCGAAGGCTGGCAAGCGTCAACCGCGGCGTGGGGGTAAGGAGTAGACGGTCGGGAACGCGCTCCGAAAAGGGTTTCATCAGAACCATTGCTGCGCGCGCTCTGCTCCGCACGGCACTTACGACCAAGCCGGCACGGTCGACAGCCTGGTCTCCGCCAGTGCTTTGCGAACCCGCCCGTTCCGAGCT
Organism: Gemmatimonadaceae bacterium; assembly: GCA_037721215.1. Lineage (NCBI taxonomy): Bacteria > Pseudomonadati > Gemmatimonadota > Gemmatimonadia > Gemmatimonadales > Gemmatimonadaceae > Gemmatimonadaceae bacterium. Next base: position 82,247 of record JBBJNV010000011.1, on the reverse strand, counting down.
CGTGTTTCCCTCTGCGCTTACGCTGTACTGAGACACCCTGTATCGCTGACCGGCCTGAGCCTGGGTTTACAGATTATTCCCTCTGCACTGACGGTACACTGACGCACCGTGTTTAGGTTGGGGCGCTTACGAGTGGCTCAGGCGCACGGTGCGTATCGCGGTATGTTCATGACAATCTGAGATCGCAAGTGCAGTGTTCTGTGCGTGCATGTTCTCCGTGCACAAGGAAGGACAGCACTGCACTCCGACAAAAGGGCTTTCGCGCCTGTTTTGAGGTTGAGTTGGGCCTCTCTAACACCGACAGCAATTGTACTCAACCTGCCTGTTCTGCCACCGTAACCTCGGTGCCAACGACGTCATCGAGCAATTCGCTGTCGGTCGCCGTATAGCGTTCGATTCGGCAAAGGGCAGGCTCTGGGTCGTCTGCCAGCACTGTAACCGGTGGAATCTGACACCGGTCGAGGAACGCTGGGAAGCGATCGAAGATTGCGAGCGCCGGTTTCGTGGTACGAAGCTGCGGGCATCAACGGATCAGATAGGCCTGGCCCGCCTGTCAGAGGGCTTGGAGCTCGTGCGGATCGGAGATCCCCAGCGGCCGGAGTTCGCGTCGTGGCGGTACGGCGATCAGTTCGCGCATAGACGGCGCCGGGCAGTGATTCGTAACGGGGTGGCAGCGGTTGGGCTTGTACTTCTCGTCCCAATCGTCGGGGTGTCTATCCTCACCACTCTGGCTAGCCAGTACGTCAATTCGCTTGATCCCGAGGGGGCGAGACAAAAACGGAGGCGGTGGCCGCAAAGGATCAGTCGGCTGGTCGGGCCGGACGGGGTTGAAGCGATCACGAATTACGAGGTCGAGACCGCCAGGCTCCTTGCTCCGACGGACACCGAGCCGTGGGGACTGACGTTGACGAGTCGGCGCGGCATCGCACCGGGGAAGCCGTGGTTTCACTACGATCCGCGAAAGCAGACGACCGAGATTCGGGGCGAGCTCGCGTTGCGGGCAGCGATGCGGCTCCTTCCGCTGCTGAACCGCGCCGGCGCACCTGCAAAACAGGTAAGGGAGGCCGTCGCAATTGTCGAGACCGATCCTGACACGGCGCGGAGCTTCGCTCGCGCGGCAAGTCTCGCTGTGAAAATGTGGGATGAACCCCAGCAGCGGGGATCGATCACAAATCTCTCAACCGAACGCCTGCTTGCGCTCGAAATGGTCGCGCACGAGGATACCGAACGACGTGCCGTGGAGGGTGAACTTATGTCGCTCGAAGGCGCGTGGCGGGAAGCCGAGGAGATCGCTGCTATCTCGGACAACATGTTTGTGCCGCAGCGGGTGACGCGGTGGCTTCAGGAGTTGAAGATTCGGAACGCGGCGAATTCCGGGTGATCTCCGCGCATCATTCGTTGCATCCGCGCCGCAACGAGTTCCCCACCTCCCGTCCTCCACCCGCCAGCGCCATATTGACGGTCAGTGGGCATCACGCCCGCGTTCCGCCAACCATCGGTCTCAATGACGCAACCTGGAATACCCGAATCACTTAAACGGACCCCGCTCACCGAAACCCACGCCGCGCTCGGCGCCAAGCTCGTGCCTTTTGCCGGCTACGTCATGCCAATTCAGTACGCCACCGGCATCACCGCCGAGCATCGTGCGGTTCGCGAAAAATGCGGGCTCTTCGACGTGAGTCACATGGGCGAATTCATCGTGCGCGGGCCTGGGGCGGTGGAGTTCGTGAACTACGTCACCACAAACGACGTCGCCGCGCTCGACATTGGTCAGGCGCATTACTCGACCATCCTGAACGAGCGAGGCACCATCGAAGACGACTGCCTGGTCTATCGCTCCAATGACCAGATCATGATGGTCGTCAACGCATCCAACGCCGCGAAAGATCTCGCGCACGTCGGCAATGAAATCGGACGCTTCGACTGCACGATCGAAGACGTCAGCGATTCAACTGCACTCCTCGCGCTCCAGGGCCCCCATGCCGCGCGCATTCTCCAGGAGTTTACCGAAACCGACCTTTCGGGAATCGACTACTACCATTTTGCCACCGGCGCCGTTGCCGGAATTTCAGGGATCATCATCTCACGCACCGGCTACACCGGCGAAGACGGATTCGAGCTCTACTTCCCCAACGAGAATGCTGTCGCCGTGTGGAACGCGCTCACTGAATCTGAAGAAGTCACTCCCACCGGCCTTGGCTGCCGCGACAGCCTGCGCCTCGAGATGGGAATGGCTCTGTACGGCAATGACATCGACGATACGACAACACCTCTGGAAGCCAACCTCGGCTGGCTCGTCAAGCTGAAGAAAGGAGACTTCGTTGGACGCGATGCGCTCGCTCGCCAGAAGGACCAGGGGCTGTCTCGCAAGTTGGTTGGCTTCACGACCAGTGAGCGATGTTTCCCGCGACACGGATATCCCGTATTTGCCGGTGGCGAACCAAGTGGCGAAGTGAGAAGCGGAACGGTTAGCCCCACGCTCGACATCCCGATCGGAACGGCTTACGTCCCGACGGCATCCTCTTCACCGGGCTCTGAAATGGAGATCGAGATCCGCGGAAAGCGCGTCGCCGCGATAGTGCAGAAGATGCCATTCTACAAAGACGGATCGCACCTATAGTCGATGCGCGTTGCAATTCTCACAGTTTCAGATTCGGTCACTCGCGGCATTCGCGATGACACATCCGGCGATGCTGTCGCCGAGTGGTGCGTGGGCCGCGGAGACGCCGTCGTCATGCGCGAAACCCTGGGCGACGAGACTTCCGATATCACTCAACGGCTCGTCGCATGGTGCGATTCGGCGAACCTCGATCTCATACTCACGACCGGTGGTACCGGACTCGCGCCGCGCGACCTTACGCCTGAAGCAACGCGCGCTGTAATCGAGCGAGACGTGCCTGGGATTTCTGAACGGATCCGTCTGAGCTGCGTCGAGAGTTTTCCGCGTGCGGCGCTTTCGCGGGGTGTGGCGGGCGTGCGCGGTTCGACGTTGATCGTGAATCTGCCGGGATCGACGACTGGAGTGAGAGACGCCCTCGCGGCACTCGATCCGATTGTGTCCCACGCATGTGACGTGCTGAGCGGCCGCATCACGCAGCACGATTCGACTGATACGCCGACGAGTATCGATCCGCGATGAAAGTTCTCATCACCCTCACTGATGTCGAACCTGCCGTGCACCTCAATGCGCTGCTCGAGGCGAATGGTATCGATACCGCCGTAGTCTCACCGCTTGACGACATGAGAAGCGAGATCCGGCGCGCAAAGCCGGATCTCATCGTTCTTACCGGCGCGATTGCCGATGCCGGCAACATCCAGATTGTTCGCGAACAGCTGTGGGAAGGTGTCGGTGTGATCGGGCTCGCCGATGTCGCAGATCCGGATCTAATCGAGCGCCTTCGCGCGATCGGCTTTGTTGACGTTCATGCGAAACCCGTGTCGGCTGATGATCTGCTCGCGCTGGTGCGCCGGGCGCTCGATCGACAGCGGTTGGTGGAAGTGACGGGTCTCATCGGCCAGTCGAATGCGATTCGAGAGCTACTTGTGAAGATCGAGCAGATTGCGCCGGTATCGAGCACGGTGATGATCGAAGGCGAAAGCGGAACCGGCAAGGAGCTGGTCGCGCGGGCGATTCACCGGTTGAGCCCGCGGCGGAACAAGCCGTTTATTGCGGTCAACGTCGGCGCTCTCGCTGAGTCGCTGATCGAGAGCGAATTGTTCGGCCATGAGAAAGGCGCATTCACCGGCGCTGCGGAACGACGCCTTGGCCGATTCGAGCTCGCAAACGGCGGGACGATATTCCTGGATGAGATTGGGGAAGTGCCGCCGTCAACCCAGGTGCGGCTGCTGAGGGTGCTCGAGGAACGAGAGGTGACGCGGGTCGGTGGTGTCGCGCCGATCGCCATCGATGTCCGCGTCGTTGCCGCTACGAACCAGCCACTCCGCGAACGGGTGGAGCAGGGACTGTTCAGGTCGGATCTATACTACCGCCTCAATGTTCTCAGCATGTATCTGCCGCCGCTGCGCGAACGACCCGACGACATCCCCATTCTCGTACGCCGGTTCGTGCGCGAATACTCGGCACGGCATGACCGGCCTTTTCATGGTATTTCCGCGGAGGCGATGCAGCTCCTTATGGGATATCCCTGGCCCGGGAACGTGAGAGAGCTCCGCAACCTGATTGAGAGCATGGTGGTGCTGGCGCCGGGGCGAGAGGTTGGCGCCAGCGACATTCCGCGCGAAATCAGGGAGGGCGGAGTCTCCCGGTTTCTTCCCGTGCACATCGGCCCCGTCGTTCGCGGTTCGCGCGGCGCGGATGGACGCGAGCTTGAGTTCATCGTCCGAAGTCTCGTCGAGTTGAAGCTGCAGATCGAGGAGTTGAGGTCGCGAATACAGGTTGCTGACGAGATGCGCGACGGAAGCCGTGAGGATGGGAGGCATGTGGGATTCGATACCGGTCGCATGATTGCGGGGAACGGGGGTGAAGTGATTCGAGCGGGCCCGTCGGCCGTTCCCGCCGCCGCGATCGAGCCTTCAGATCAGAATGCACCTTCTAACGTGGTGACGATTACGCCCGGAATGACTATGGCCGAGATCGAGCGCACCGCCATTCAGGCTGCGCTGGCTGAAACCCACGGCAATCGCCGCAGGGCGGCGGAGATGCTCGGCATCGGCGAGCGTACGATGTATCGGAAGCTTCGGGATTACGGCATCATCGCATCCTGATTTTTCTTGATTTAGTCCGAAGCCAATCCCATATTGGAGCCCGTTTCGCAAAGGTTCGGTGCAGCCATAACCATAAAGGGTTCACTTGACGTCATCGATAGCGGGTAGCGTTTTCCCGATTAAGCGTGCGGAGGAGCTTATTCTGACTCTCCCTGGTGTCATCTCAGCCCGTATCATAACGGGTGACAGTGGCGCGATAGATCAGATACATGTGCTGACCACTTCGGAGCTTATGCCGAAGCATATGGTGAGGAATATCGAGAGTGCGCTGATCGCGCATCTCGCGATGCGGATCGATCATCGCAAGATATCGGTGGCGACGACGAGTGAGACGAAGCCGAAGTTGATGGAGCCCGAAGCGAAACCGGTGCCTGCGGTGGCGGAAACGCAGCACACGCCTTCTCAATCCCTACGCACGGGTCCGTTTGCGCGGCGGCTTTATTTCGAGGATGTGGAGGTAAAGGGATCGCGTTCGAAGGGGTTGTCGTGCCGGGTGACGTTGCGGAAGGGTACCTCGTTATTTATCGGGGAAGCTCTCGGAATCGAGGGTGATCGGTCGCGGGTGGAGCTTGCTGCGCGCGCGACGCTGCTGGCGATTGCTGATGCGGACGACAGGGAAGGACAGCTGGGAGTGCAGGGCGTGAAAGTGTTCGACGCGTTCGACCGGACGTTTGTGTTTGTGGCGGTGAGTGTGCGGTCGGGGCGGGAGAATAAGGTATTGACTGGAAGCGTGGAGCTGCGTGAGAGCCAGGAGTCTGCGGGAGTGCTCGCGGTGCTCGATGCGACGAACAGGTGGATTGAACACAACTAGAGGAATTACAGATAGCGGTTATTGATCGCCTGGAGTGCGGGTAGTTCCACCTTTCTTATTTGAGAGGAAACTCAAAAAAACCCCCTCCCTCAGATAATGAGCGGAGTTGAGCGGGCGAGACAAAGCGTTATGAGCTGAGCCAACCGATTTGCGTAACGCAGCGGATGCTGGATACGACAAGATTTTTGGGAGGTGACGCGAAATGGCATTTTCTTGCTGCTCTGATTAATGCGATCCTGTCGTTGGCGGATACGGGAAGCTGGACTTGATCTGAGGCGTGGGGGTTCTCTAGTTATGTCAAACTACGTGCGGTTGTACGTGAGTTCGCTCTCTTTCCTCGCTGTGGTCACGGCTGTATGGGTCTTGGATTTGCCCCGATTTCGTGGACACTGGGGTTAGGCTGCTTTTGCTCGCTTGAGCACTTCTCTTTCGTACTCCGCGGGGGTGCGGTAGCCAAGCGTCTGATGACGGCGCTTGCGATTATACCACACCTCGATGAACTCGACCACAGACTTGGTGGCCTGGTGACGCGTCTGCCACTGGGCATCGCTGACGAGCTCCGTCTTCAGTGTCGCAAAGAATGACTCAACCACCGCATTGTCCCAGCAGTCACCGGCTCGGCTCATGCTCGAAATGAAGTGCTGCTTCGAGAGCACGCTCTGATACTCAAGACTCGCGTACTGAGACCCTCGATCAGAGTGGTGGAGAACACCCGGCCGAGGCCGGCGATGGATCAGGGCCATTCGCAGCGCCCGCAACGGCAGCTCGCGGTGAAGCAGCCGGTCGAGGCATCCAGCCAACTACGCGACGGCTGGCGATATCGATCACGACTGCCAGATAGAGCCAGCCTTCACCGGTCGGCAAATAGGTGATATCGGCCGCCCATACTCTGTCAGTCTCTCTATTCACGCTGATGTCAAACCGCCGCCCCAGCTGGTTCCTCACCAGGGGATAGCAGTGCTCAGAGTTGGTGGTGACTCGAAAGCGACGCACACGTTTCGCTATGAGATCTTCTTCGCGCATCAGTCGCGCAACGCGATTGTGTCCGCACAAGATGCCCTGTGCCTTGAGCTCGGCGTGGACCGTGGGAGCGCGCGCGACTTGCTCGCCTGGTGCACGGCCCGCACATGAAGCCTGAGCCGCTCATCGGTTCTCTCACGGACACTCCTTCCACGCTTTCTCCAGGCGTAAAACCCGGAGGGTGCCAGTTCCAGCACTCTGCACATGAGTCGCACCGGGAACTCGCCCAGATGGCGAGCGATACAGGCGTACCTCACTGCGACTCTTTCGCGAAGAACGCCGTTGCTTTTTTTAGGAAATCCCGCTCCTGGCGAAGTACCTCGACCTCTCGCCTCAAGCGCTTTAACTCGACCTCGGGATCCACCCCAGGGACCTACACCGGATGAGCCCTGACACTCCTCGCCTCGCCTTCCAAAGGCCAATGCCCCAGCTATCTGGCCCACCGGCGAAGCAGGTACGGCTCAACGTCGATGCCCCGGCCGATCTCTGTGAGACTCGTTCCTTCCCGCAATCGATCCATCATCAACTGCACCGCCTCGGTCCGGAACTCAGCCGTGAACTCGCGCCGGATACGTCTTTTCTTTCCCATCACTGGACACCTCCTTCCTCAAATTATCGAGGCCGATCGATGTGTCCACAAACCCGGGGTAAGATCATCCGAGAACTTTATAAGGTTAACTGGCAACTCCAACAAACGAACCAGGAACTACTGGAATTAATGGTCGCCGCCATTGAGGCCAGAGATCCGTACACATCAGGACATTCGCGGAGGGTGTCGAGAAATGCGCGGTTGATCGCACAGGCTCTTGGGCTGAAGGACAAGCAGATTGATCGCGTAACTGTCGCAGCTTTGCTTCACGACGTAGGCAAGATTCATGGGACTTTCGCGCCAATACTGAGCAAGCCGGGACTATTGATTGCCGAAGAAAACGCCGTGATGCAAACTCACCCGATAAAGAGTGAAGAGCTAGTGATGATGGTTTCTCAACCTAGCGACGTGGTTTTCCCAGTTCGCAATCACCATGAAAATTGGGACGGCACCGGCTATCCGATGGTCTTGTGGGCGAACGAATTCCGATTGCCAGTCGAATTATCATGTTCGCTGATACGATTGACGCAATGACGACTGATCGGCCTTACCGTTCAGCATTAACCGCGACGGAGGTACGAAGCGAGTTCGTTAGGCTCCGCGGAAGACAGTTTGATCCAGCAATCTGCGACAAGCTCCTCGCAAGTCCCGATCTACTCGAAGCTTTTCGACCAAGACGTGCCTTTAACTCCCGCGCTTGCGACTCAGGATCGGCGAAAGCTGGCTCCGTCCCCGCTGCTCGTGGGCTGAGACGTTGCGGACATAAATGCTTTCTAGGAGATGGTTTCCTGCCGGCACGCGCTCGCGTCGATACAGCGTCTCGTATTCATGTATGAGTTCTTCGGCTCGATCAACTCGGCCAACGGCCTGCAGCGCGCGATACGTGACGTAAGCAGGATACGCTTCGCAGGGCGACCTGCGGGATTTGACGTGCGCGTTTTCTAGCGCTTCAACCGTCTTCTGGGTAAGGCGTTTGCCCCGAGCAAGGATTATCGCAACGTGGACTGCTAGGCCGTACGTGCGACCTTGGCCGAGTTGATCGGAGTTAATATGTTGAAAAGAAAGAGAGTAGTGCTTCGCCGCCGCGGCGGCGTCTCGATCGATTAGCGCGAGGCGCGCGCCTATCGAACCCATATCCAACGCCACATACACATCATCCTGTGGTCGAACCTGGGCAAGTAATTTGGAATACCACGCTCTTGCTTCGCCAATCTGGCCACGTTCAAGTGCCGAGTGAGCTAACATGGACAAGACCCGAAAAAGCGATCTCGGGAGCACGTGAGCTTCCGCCAGGACAACGGCCTCCATCAATGACTCTTTGGCTTTTTGGAACAGGCCCGCAGTGCGGTAGACTACAGCTCCATTGCACAGCACCCGAAATAAGTAATTTCGCTCAGATTTGCTTCTCTCGTTCGAGATTAAAGAGTCTGCGCTCTGGACTGCGATGTCCAAGTCGCCACAAATCGAGTGGAAGACCATGTTGGCTTCGGTCAGCGAGAACGGGTCGACGCCGGTTGATGCTGCCAGCCGCTGAATCATCGCGAATATCGAGGGCATTTGATCGTGTGCACCTGTGGAGTCGAGAAGCATAAGACTCATTACACCTGCCCTCGCCCGGTGATCGGCGGTGGCAGACTCACAATTCACGCATGCCAGGCAATTTGTTAAGCCGCCACGCGCGTCGCCACTGCGCCATCTGGCCCGCGAGTTAATTAGTTCGAGGTCGTCATGCTTGGACTGCTGGGGCCTGATGGTTCCGAGTATGGACTTCGCGTTTGAGATGGTCCCAAGAGCATTAAGCCACGCACTGCTGTCCTCGTACGCGTGAGCTTGTTCGGTGAGAATCTGAAGCCTCTCCTCGTCATTGCTACAAAACGCCAGGCACTTCTCATACGCCTCTGCCGCTGCACTCGGCAACCCCACCTTCATCAAATGCGTTGCACACGAGGTCGCGAGCGAAAACGCCCGCGCCGCATTCCCCGACAACTGCCAGTGCTTCGCACAGTCCCACAATACGGCCGCCGACCGGTCCTCATCTATCTCGGCTTCGAGCACCAATCCCACTCGTCGATGTAGAAATGCGCGCGCCGGCGCGGGCAACAGGACAATCGCCGCGTTCGACAACAAATCGTGCCTGCTCACAATGCGGTCTGGCCCTTGCTCCGGATTCTCCGCAGCCTCCGTCACTACCATCCCCGCCGCACCCAGCGTGTTGATGCATCCGAGCAGCTGATGCGACTGGTACTCCAGCACCCGCTCGATCCGCTCTAGCGTCGAATTCTTCTCGAGAATCGCACACGTCTGTAGCAGCTGCAGCGCATCCGGCGTGAGCCGCGATACCCGCTGGTCGAGCATCGCCGTCAGCGACGGCGGCACATCATGTTCGGCCCCGGTCTCGATCCAGTGATTGGCGAGTTCTTCGAGAAAATACGGATTTCCCTCCGCGACGTTCACACACCACTTGAGGTAAACTGCAGAAATCTCCCTGCCTTGCTGACGGAGAATTCCCAGCAGCACATCCGCAGACGGCTCGGGCTCGAGTGGCGGCAGATGAATCTCCACAAGCTTCGCGGCCGATCCCGGCGACCATTGTTCCGGACGCTCGCGGCCCGTGAAGACAAAGAAAATGCGGCGGTCAACCATCCACGCCATCAGATCCGTCAGTACCTTCGCCGATGTCGAATCGAGCCAGTGCACATCCTCGACGACAAGCATCAGCGGTGTCTCTTCCGCAACGGCATCGATCAGATCGAACAGCGCCATCTGCACCCGCGCGTAAACAAACTCCGAGTCGCCCTCTTCGACCCGCACCTCGATCGGCGTCGGCTTGTGCTTCGTCAACCGGTCGAGGTAGCTCATGGTCTCGGGCGAGCACCCGATCGCCCCCCGCATCCCTCTCAACAACGGAACCATGTCGACAAACACCGACAGCGGACGGTGCGGATCGCTCGCACGGCACTGCACGCGCTGCGTACGAACTCCCTGAAGCGCGGCGAAAGTACTGAACTCAGCCAGCAGCCGGCTCTTGCCGATCCCGGCATCCCCCCAGATCAGACACGCCTGGCCTTGCCTCGCGCGTGCCCGGTCGAGCAGAACTCCAAGCTCCTCCATCGATGCTCCGCGTCCCACCAGCGGCGTGCTGGCGGCGAACAGATGGGCGCGCGGCGGAATCCGGTTGGCGATCCGCTTTCGCATTATCGTCGCCGGCACCCGCAGATCGCTTGGACCCCGGCCAACCTCACTCAGATACTTGTCGAGAATCCGCATCCCCTCGAGCTTCGATCCCCGCATGGCATAAGCTTCGGCAAGCGCCAGCGTCGCCTCTTCATTGTAGGGGGAAATGCCGAGCAGCTTTCGGGCAGTCCGCTCAACTTCCGTCCACTGCGCCTTGACCCGGTGCCCCGCTACAATTCCCAGCATCAACCGCGTTATCGATGAGTTGATTTCGGCTTTCTTCGCGTCGAGCCACTCCATCGCCGGCGCGGAGAACGTCGGCTCGTACCCGGGAAACAGAACTAGCGACTCATCCCCGGTCCGGTCTATCCCCTTGCGCGAGACCAGGAACTCCTCAAAGTCGATGCTGACTACAGCGTTACCAACCGAAAGGCTGGTCTTGCTCACCGTCTCGACCGGAAATCCGAGCTGCTTGAGCTTGAGGAGCGTCTGCCTGAGCCGGTGTGACGCAGTCGCGACCGGAGCCGACGGCCACAGCATCGACTCGAGCATCTTCCGTTGTGTCGCCTCGCTCCGCTCGAGCAGCAGATACAGCGCGGTCGTGAACACAACCGTCGCCGTCGGCTCTATCTTCCCCCGGGGTACGTGGATCGCGCAGTCGCCGAGGGCGGCTAGCCGCACCGTCGGCAGGATGTCAGCTCTCGTCATCGCCACCAAGATACGTCCGGAGCGTCAGCGCGGCGTCATTCCGAAGGGAAATTGTCGGCGAAACGAGCCTGGCCCTTCCCTGAAACAAAAAACCCGCTTACGCGGGCTGCTGTCGCGAATGGGTCATTCGCGTTCCTCATTATTGGGCCCTCCCGATCGGCCCGATATACCTACTTCAGAGCAAACTCGACCCGTTGCTCAATCGGATGATTGTCACTCATCAACGTCGCAATCGCCGTAAACCTGCCGTGCATCTTGCTCGCGTCCCAGTTGCTCGCGTAAACCGCAGTATCGCGCGCCTTTACCAGTTTGTTCTGAAACGACTGTGTGAACATTCGCCCATCGCTCCAACGCCACACTTCGTTGCCCTTGTCGTCCAGCACGGCAAAATCGTGAGTTTGCCCGTTCGCAAACCGCAACTCGATCATTTTTTTCGTGTTGTTGGCAACGCTGAGCTCGAGCCTTAGTCCATCCCGCACTCCAACTGAAAACGAAGAAGCAATCGGGCCTTCCTTCTGATGTTGATTGTCCGAGACTGGGGTCACGGATTCCTTGTGCCCCGAAGAACCGCGGACAAACGCGACGGATGCAGCAAACAGCAACGGAATGATGAGACGATTTGGCATTACTTATGGTTGTTCGGCGAGTCCTGACATGGGAGCCGGCGGGGCCCCATGTTGGCCAGCGTCAACTATATCAACTATCAGACGCTTGGTCAATGGGAAAGTAACGCCTAAGTTCAATCCAAATCAGCACTTGCGCGTCTGCTAGCGTTTTCGGGAAATCTTCGGGAACATCTGGGCCGTTTGCTTGCGAAAAATTTCACAAGCTCCTAAATTCAGCGATGAATGACGGATAAAAAACCGCATAAAGCGGAGATGGGTGCCGAGCAGTCGGACAGTCTGGAGGTGCGCTCATTCGCCGGCGTTGGACTGCAATTCGCGGCATCGCTGGTCATTTTCCTGCTGGGCGGACAATGGCTCGACCAGAGATTCGGCACAAGTCCCGTATTCGTGTTGGCCGGGGTGTTCATTGGCGGCGGGGCCGCGTTCTACAGCATGTACCGACGGCTCGTCGCGGCGCAGAAAGCGGACGACGCCCGGCGGCGCACGAAATGAGCAGGCTGTGAAACGTGTCGCCCGGTTTGCCGCGATTACCGCGTCGCTGCTGGGAGTCACGTTCTGGCTGCTCTCACTCGGTTTCAATACAAGTGAAGAACGACGGGCACTCGCGGTCAGTGCGGCTCTGGCCGCAATGGTTCAGTTGGCTGCGTTCAGCATGATTGAGTGGTTCGGGCGCGAAAACGCTTTGGTGGGGTGGGGACTGGGTGCCATTCTGAGAGGTACTGTCCTTTTGGTATATGGGTTTATTTTCGCCCAGATGCTTGGTTTGCCGCTTGCCGCGGCACTCGTCGGATTCGCCGTTTTTCTCTTTGTCTCGATGTTACTGGAATCCCTGCTGCTCGCATATGATCGTTGAATCGCAAGACATCATCACACCGCACATCACCGACTCGCACGCACTCGAATATCCGTGCTTCGAGCCGGGTTATGCCTGCCACTACGAGCTCCCCAGATGGGACCCCATACATCTCGGAGGTCTCGTCATCGACATGTCGCCAACCAAACATGTCGTCATGCTCCTCATAGCCGCCACGCTCTGTCTCGTGACGCTCCTGCTTGCGGCCCGTGCCCACAGCAGACAGCATCTCGCCGCCGGCAAGCCCAAGGGATTCGCCAACGGCATCGAAGCACTCGTGTTGTACATACGCCAGGAAGTTATCCTTCCCAACGTCGGACATCATGGCAACGCGTACGTGCCGTTCGTATTGACCCTCTTCTTCTTCATTCTCTTCACGAATCTGCTCGGCCTTATTCCATATGGCTCGACAGCCACTGGCAATATTGCCGTCACCGGCATGTTGGCGATCATCACTTTTTTCGTCGTCGAGTTTGCCGGCATCCGAACCTTGGGCAAGGGTTACATCAAGACGATTGTCTACTGGCCCAGTGACCAGCCTTTCATTATGAAGGCAATGCTGACGCCGCTTATGACGCCGATCGAGTTGATCGGCAAGTTCACGAAACCCTTTGCGCTCGCGATCCGGCTTTTCGCGAACATGACGGCGGGACATATCGTCGTTCTGGCGCTGATCAGCCTGATCTTCACTTTTGGCAGCTTTCGACTGGCGCCATTGCCGTTGCTCATGGCTCTGGCAATCATGGTCCTCGAAGTGTTCATTGCGTTTCTTCAGGCATACGTCTTTGCACTGCTCGCCAGCGTTTTCATCGGGCTCATCCGCGAGGGCGCCCACTGACGGCTCGATCCAGAATGGGCTCTATGCCCGTTGTACCCGGCTGAGTGGCCGGGGAAGTCCGTTGAGACTGAGGTCTCACTGACGGACAGCGCAGGTGGCGCCACACCCACCTCAATTCGAAGAAATACGGAGCAACCTCAAGATGTCGTTTTATCCTTTACTGCAGGCCGCCGTTTATAACGCTGAATACTCCGCCGCATGGGCACAGATGGGTGCGGGCATTGGCGCCGGAATCGCCGTGCTTGGCGCGGGTGTTGGAATTGGCCGTCTTGCCGGCCAGGCGATGGACGGCATGGCGCGCCAGCCAGAGATGGCCGGCCGCATTCAGACCGGTGCAATTATTTTTGCAGCGCTTATCGAAGGCGCTGCCCTGTTCGCAATCGTCGTGTCGTTTCTGATTCAAAACAAGTTCTAAATTCCCGGATGGCTCGCGCCCAGCGCGCGAGCCCACTCCGCTTACTGCCACGTTCCCAATATGATGCCCATTAATTTCCCGCTTCTTCTTCTGCTGCAGGGCCATGGTCCTTCCGCGGAAGCGGCGGCTGAAGGAGCAGCAAAAGTCGGCCTGCTGTCGCCCAGCGGCGGTCTGATGTTCTGGACGCTGATCATCTTCGTGATCCTGGCGTTCATTCTCTCGCGGTATGCGTTCAAACCCATCACTGCTGCCGTCGCTGCGCGCGAAAAATCTCTTGAGGATGCGATTGCCGGCGCAAAAGCCGACCGCGACGAATCCACCCGTTTGCTCGCCGAGCATCGATCGAAGATCGAAGCCGCCCGTGACGAGGCGCAGAAGATTATCGCCGAGAGCCGTGTTGTGGGCGACTCCGTGCGCACAGGGATGATCGAAGAGACCCGCGCGCAGCAGCAGGACATGCTCGAACGCGCCCGCCGCGAGATCGACGCCGAGAAAAACCGTGCGATCGCGGAGCTGCGGCACGAGGCGGTTGACCTGGCCATTGCCGGCGCGAGCAAGGTCATCGGCGCAAATCTCGACGATAACGCCAATCGTCGCATCGTCGAAGACTTTCTCGCCTCGATTCCGCCTGCGCCGGCACGGAGCTGATGCGCGATTCGACCATCGCCCGTAATTACGCCGAGGCCCTGCTCGAGCTCGCGCGGCGCGCTGAAGACACCGCTGGCTGGGGGAAGCTGATCGATGATGTAGCTCTGGGAATGCGTCAGAACCTGACTCTGACGCGCTTCCTCGAATCGCCAAAAATCAGCGAGGCGCAGAAGAGCGATTTACTGTCGAACGCTCTCGGCGACCGCGTGCCCCGGCACTTCCTGCGTTTCCTCCAGGCGCTGGTCCGCAAGCGACGCCAGATGCTGATTCCGGCCATCGCGGCCGAGTATCAGAATCTCGTCGATGACGCAGCCAACACCGTTCACGCGAATGTGACTGTCGCGCGCACCATGTCCGAAGCGGACGAGTCGGGGATTGCCGATCATCTCTCCCGCGTGCTCGGCAGGCGCGTTGTCACTCACATGACCGTGAATCCGGAAATTCTCGGTGGAGTTGTCGTGAAGGTTGGTGATACAGTGATGGACGGATCGGTCCGACGCCGCCTTGCTACGCTTCGCGGACGCATGATGACGGGCGCCAGCTAGCCGCGTCCCTCGTGATAGCTTCCCGTCGGCGGTAGAGGAGATATTTACGAATGACCGGCCAGACAAATGCACCCTCACCGGGCAGTAGCACGACCGCGCCCTCGGGCCCGGTTGACGTGATAACGGTGCCGAAACCATGGGGACACGAAACCATCTGGGCGCACACCGACCACTACGTCGGAAAAATCCTGCATATCAAAGCCGGCCACGCACTCTCGATTCAATATCACAACAGAAAAGACGAGACCGTCCACCTTCTTTCGGGCGAACTGGTTTATCGCGTACAGCACGGCGAGAGCCTCGATGACATGCATCTCACGCAGGGCGCGTCGTTTCGCATAACGCCCGGCACAATTCACCAGATGGAAGCAATCACCGATTGTGACGTGCTCGAGGCGTCGACTAACGACCTCGACGACGTGGTGCGGCTTTCCGATCGATACGGACGACAGGGGACGAGCGCACCATGAAAGTCATTATTCCGCTGGCCGGGAAAGGCACGCGGCTCAGGCCGCATACGCACGTAACGCCGAAACCGATGATGAAAGTCGCCGGGAAACCGGTGATGTCATACGTGCTGGACGAGCTTCGGGATCTCGGCGGCATCGATCAAATCATCTACATCACCGGGCATCTCAAGGAGAAGGTCGAAGAGTTCGCCAGGCAGAGTCTCGACGTGCCGTCGGTTTTCATCGAGCAGAAGGTGCAGGATGGAACGGCGGGCGCGATCGCGCTGGCAAAAGAGTATGTCGACCAGCCGGTGCTGATCATCTTCGTCGATACAATTTTCGATGCTGATCTGTCAGTGGTGAACCGAACCGATGCCGACGGAATTATCTGGACCAAGGAAGTAGAGGACTATCAACGCTTCGGCGTGGTGGTGACGGACGACGATGGCAACATGACGCAGATTGTCGAGAAGCCAAAAACACCGATTTCGAAGCGCGCCAACATCGGGCTTTACTACATCAGAAACTGGAAGCTGCTGTTCGAGGGAGTGGAACACGTGCTGGCGTCGCCGCCGAATATGGGCGAGTACTATCTGACAGATGCGTTCCAGTACATGATCGACAGGGGCGCAAAGATCCAGGTGATCGATGTCGAAGGCTGGTACGACGCCGGCAAGATCGAGACGATGCTCGAGACCAATGAGACGATGCTCACGAAGGGCCGCGCTCAGCGGCCTGACGAAGTAGATGGCTGCACAATCATCGATCCCGTATACATCGAAGAAGAAGTTTCGCTCAGCGGATCGACCGTAGGCCCAAATGTGTCGATCGGCAAGGGATCGGTTATCGAGAACTCGGAAATCAGCCACACGATTGTTGGAGCGGGCGCAACCGTGAAACGATCGCGGCTCGCGAATTCACTCGTTGGCGATGGTGCGTGGCTCGAAGGGATCAACGGTGAGGTCACCGTCGGCGATCACTCCGAGGTGAGAGCATCGCCGGAAAGTTAGGTCGCAATGTAGTTGCGCTGAGTGGGGTCAGCTTCCTCACTGACGTAGCTACGGAAATGATTTACCCGCTGCTGCCGCTGTTTCTCAGCAGCGTGCTCGGTGCCAATGCAAGCTTTATCGGCGCGATTGAAGGAGCCGCCGAGTCCACGGCTTCGCTGCTGAAGCTTGCGAGTGGCTGGTGGTCGGACAAAGTAAAGCGGCGGAAGCCCCTGATTGTCCTCGGATACGGCATCGCAACGTTCGTCCGGCCGTTTGTCGCAATGGCAACGAGCGCGGGGGCGGTGCTGGCGATCCGCGTGGCGGACCGGGTCGGGAAGGGAATCAGAGGCGCGCCACGCGACGCCCTTCTGGCAGACTCCGCAGACCCGAACGCTCGTGGTCGCGCGTTCGGGTTCCATGCATCTGCAGACAATGCCGGAGCGGTACTTGGCCCGCTGATAGCGTTTGCCCTGCTGCGATATTTCGATCTCTCGCTTCGCAGCGTGTTCTGGCTTGCGGCCGTGCCTGGGCTGCTCGCATTAATTGTCCTTGTCGTAGCAGTTCGCGAGGTGCCGCGTGAATCCGCGTCGGCAGGCTTGGAGAGCGACACTGCCCCGCATATCGCACCCGCCGAAACGATGGGCAAGCGCTTCTGGGCGTACCTGGGCGTCGTGTTGCTCTTCACACTCGGCAATTCGACCGATGCGTTTCTGCTCTTGAGGGCCAACCAACTCGGGGTCGCAATTGTATTGGCTCCCATATTATGGGCGATGCTCAACTTCGTGAAGGCATCGGCTGGTACCCTTGGCGGAGCGCTCTCCGACCGGCTTGGCCGCAAACCCCTCATCGTCTGCGGCTGGATTCTTTACGCTGCCGTGTATGTCGGTTTCTCTCGCGCGACCGAAGCGTGGCACGCGTGGGCGCTGTTCGCGGTTTACGGGTTGTTCTATGCGCTCACTGAAGGAACCGAAAAGGCACTCGTGGCTGATATTGTGCCCCGCGCAAAGCGGGGTGCGGCTTACGGTTGGTACAATCTTGCGATCGGTCTCGGAGCATTGCCGGCGTCTCTGATATTTGGAGCCATCTGGGACAGGGTCAGCCCCGACGCTGCATTCCTTTTCGGCGCGGCGCTGGCGATGATAGCGGCTCTCGCGATGGCGGTGGTCGCCCCCGGACGGCCAGGGCGCACGGCGGTTGCCACGTGACCAAGCCGGCTGCCGGCGCGGGTTCGCATCAATCGAACGTGAAGCCGTACACGCATGAATCCAATAGCCATTTCGACGCGGACTATTACCGGCGGTTCTATGAGGATGCCGAGACGGCGATCGTGGATGCCGACGGTGCGACGCGCGAAGTGGGGTTCGTAATTGCATTCAGTAATTACATTGGTTTGAAGATCGAGCGCTTTTCCGATGTTGGAGCCGGTACCGGATGGTGGGCGCGGGAGTTCGCCAGACAGTACCCATCGTGCGATTCGATCGAGACGTTTGATTCGAGTCCGGCTGCCTGCATTGGCTACGGGCACCGGTGTCTGCCGATCAACAAACTTGCGGGCCGGCAGTCCGACCTCGTGGTCTGCCGGGACGTGCTGCGATACGTTGGCGATTCCGATATTGACGAAGCGCTTTTGCGACTGGCGAAAAAGTGTCGCGGCGTCCTATACGTTCATGCCATCACAAGCGACGATGACATTGACGAAGACGCGAGCGACATGGAAGGGATGTTCCGAACCACCTGGTTTTACCGCGATCGACTGCTCGGGTCTGGCTTCATCGATTGCGGGATGGGATTGTTCGTTTCGAAGCGGTTCAAGGATTTCGCGTATTTCACGCTGGAAGTGAGGCGACGTCAATGAGAGTGCCTGCAAAAGCGCTGTTGATCATTTCGCTCGTATCGTGCACGCCTTCCGTCAGCGGAGGGCCGTCGGCGCCAGTGCCGCTCGCTTCCTACGACATCATCATCCGCGGCGGCATGGTATACGACGGCACTGGCGTGGTGCCTCGGGTGTCAGACGTTGCAGTCAGCGGTGACACCATCGCTGCGATGGGCGATCTCTCGCAAAGTCGCGCAAGAACGGAGATCGACGCGCGCGGGCTCGCGGTAGCACCTGGATTCATCAACATGCTGAGCTGGGCAACCGAATCGCTGATCATCGATCCGCATGCGCAGAGCGACATCCGGCAGGGAGTGACGCTCGAGGTTTTCGGCGAGGGATCTTCGATGGGGCCGCTCAACGACGCGATGAAGAAAGAGATGGTAGAGGAACAGGGCGACTTCAAGTTCGATGTTACCTGGACAACGCTGGGCGAGTACCTCGAATCACTCACTAAACGGGGAGTTTCGCCCAACGTTGCGTCGTTCGTCGGGGCAACAACGGTGCGCGTCCATGAAATCGGGTATGCCGATCGAGAACCCACTCCCGCGGAGCTGGAGCGAATGAGGGCGCTCGTCCGACAGGCGATGGAAGAAGGTGCACTCGGTGTTGGATCCTCGCTCATCTATGCCCCCGCGTTTTATGCAAAGACTCCTGAGTTGATCGCGCTCGCCCGCGCGGCCGCACCGTACGGCGGGAGTTACATCTCGCACATGAGGAGCGAGGGCGCGCGGCTTCTGCAGGCCGTCGACGAGCTTCTCACCATTGGCCGCGAGGGCGGCGTCGCCGCTGAGATCTACCATCTGAAAGCGGCGGGTACGGCGAACTGGGGAAAGCTCCAGGCAGTGATTGCAAAAGTGGATTCGGCGCGCGCAGCGGGCCAGGCCGTCCGCGCCAACATGTACACGTATACCGCCGGCGCAACAGGCCTCGACGCGGCGATGCCTCCCTGGGTTCAGGAAGGTGGTTACAAGGCCTGGGCGAAGCGGCTCGCTGATCCAGCGGTCCGCGCACGGGTGGCGGTCGAGATGCGCACGCCGACGGACAAATGGGAGAATTTCTTCAATGCGGTGGAATCACCTGAGAAAATCGTGCTGGTCGGGTTCCGAAACGATTCGCTCAAGCCGTTGACGGGAAAGACTCTTGGCGAGGTTGCGCGAATGCGGCGCAAGTCGGCGGAAGAGACCGCAATGGATCTCGTGATAGAGGACGGAAGCCGGGTGGGCACTGTGTATTTCCTGATGTCCGAGGAAAATGTTCGCCGCCAGATCGCAATCCCGTGGATCAGCTTCGGCTCTGATGGCAGCGCGCCCGCCGCGGAAGGTGCGTTTCTCAAATCGAACCCGCACCCGAGAGCCTACGGCAACATGGCCCGCCTCCTTGGGCGATACGTGCGCGACGAAAAACTGATTCCGCTCGAAGAAGCCATCCGGCGCCTCACCACACTTCCCGCAAAAAACCTGAAGATTGTACGGCGAGGTGAGCTGCGCAGGGGATTTTACGCCGACGTAGCGGTGTTCGATCCAAGGCGCGTTCAGGACCATGCGACGTTCGAGCGGCCTCACCAGTACGCGACGGGAATGGTCCACGTAATGGTCAATGGGGTGCCCGTGCTCAGGAACGGTGCGCACACGGGCGCGACACCGGGCCGCGTAGTGCGCGGCCCCGGGTGGAAAGGGAAGCGTTGAAGCTGCTTGTCTGGAATCCACAGATCAGTCAGGCGAAGGTCAACTCCTGGCTGAGCTGTGACTACTGCGTGCGGAAGCCCATCTCCGTGACCGGAACTGTTTCACCCCTGCCGCCGCTGCACGCGCCGAGCGACCCAGCGTCACCGAAATTGGGCAGAGAAAAGGACTGGGGTGAGGTTGCTGCCTGGATCGTGAACGCAAAGGATTTTCCATCGAGCGGCGCGCCCGCGGCGGTTTCACCCTTGTCAACTGTACCGCTGATCTGAACGACGCCGCCGTTGGTGCTGAGGCAGCTCACGGTACCGCGAAAGCGCGAGAATCCGGCGGGGCTGTTGTGAATGAACTGCAGCTCTCCGGTTGCACTCGACGCACCGGTGGTCGCACGGGCATTGGCAGTAAGCTTCCGGGTATCCTTTCCCACCTTGCTCAGCCCGGCGCCGCTGATTTGCGCGGATTGCGCCGACGCTGATTGTGGCGAGGTGGCGATCGCAAAAAGGCAAGCGGCTACAAGGGCGGCCGTCAGCCTGTTTCGGCCTGACCAAATCGATATGCGTTGCAGTGTCCGAATAAGCATGGGATTCCTTTCGAAAATGACATCCTCCACGCTGACCGCAGCGGAGTCGAGCAGACATCGGTACTGAATATTATACACGTCATGCCGAGATCCGATCCATGTCAGATGCGGAAATTCCGGAATCACGCCGCCGATAATCCTCGCTTGATCGGCAATGCGCGAGGTCTAGATTGCGAATCGGATATCGAGGTGGCACGATGTATTGCAGCAGTGGTCTGAAGGGAGAATCCTCAACATGATGCCCAATCTCGCGTTGGTGCTCACTGGCGTCGTTCTGACGTTCGCTGCGACGGGCGTCACGGTGCCTGGTGTGCTTCAGACGATGCGAGTCGACATGCCGTCACCGGCGGTTGACACGGTGGCAATGTGTCCCGCTTCGGCGGGATCTCCGGTTGGAACAGACACTCTTATCTTTGTTGGCCGCATGCATCGGGTGGACGGGCGGGAATCATCGAAATTGCCGACCGGCTTCGCCGCCCTGTCGATGGGCGCGATTGCAGACCGTCTGACTCTCCCACAGCCGTTTCAGCTTGCCGCTTACGGTGGAACGGGCTCCGAATCGTTCGCGAACGTACAGTCATCGAAGCCGCTGACTGCCCACCTGAGCTTCGGCCTCGAGGTAATGATTGCATGGAAGCGAGACGGATCCCTGAAGAAAGTGGGACTCGCGCAAAGTTCGCTTTCGCCGGCGCTGGACAAGGCAGTCATTCATGCCATTCTTGCTGCTGACTCCGCCCGCGCGTTTCCAACTCGCAACGCTGAAGTCGCCGGTCAGGAGCTCAGTGTCTATATCGATGTGGATCTCGTAAGTCGAACGCCCGCTGGTTCGCACGAGCTGTTCCGTCTGACGCTCCCGGTCTTCCTGCTGAATAACATCGCCTCTCAGGTCCCCAATGGTGCGGCGCCGAAGTATCCGCTGGATCTTCGGAACCGCGGGGTAGAGGGCGAGGCATCGTTCCAATTCGTAGTCGATGAGCGCGGTCGCGCTGTCGGGGAGAGTATCCGGGTCATCAAATTTTCCGACCAGGAATTCGCGCGGTCAGCTCTCGAAGTGCTGCCGAGGGCGCAGTTCGCTCCGGCCAGGATTCGCGGATGTCCGGTGAAGCAGATTGTCCGGCAATCGTTCCAGTTCAAGCTGGATCATGGCGCGGCGTTGCCATTTTCCCGCCGGTAACGTGCGTCCTCCAACATTCCTGGCGCGCCTCTGTTGGCCGCTGGGAGCAATCTGCGTGTTGGGGGCGGCGGTTGTGGAGGCGCAGCCAGGCACGGATCCCCAGCATAGCGCCACCCCGGGGCACCCGGCCGGGCGCGACACTGCGTGGACGATCGGCGCCGGCGTTTACGCAGGTATAAGGGTTCCCATAGAATTGGAGCGGGCTCGCGCCGGCAAGCGGGCTGCCGGAAGCTTTCTTCGCACTGCGGGTCCAGCGTTCCGCGGCCGCCTGGTGGGATGGAATCCGTCACGGTTTCCCATTCCGGTGGCGTTGAAACACGCTCAGGGCGAAGCAATCACCGCCGGCGACTCAGCGGCGTTCTGGTCGACGCTGGGTCAGATGGAAGCCGACATCGGAATGCGATTGTTCGTTCCCGCCACCCTTGGCCCGAACGATGATCCCGTGGATGCAATCATCGTTGCCCTGAAGGCGACCGCTGGCGATGAAGGCGTGACTTTGATCACATGGACCTCCGGCGGCGATGTGTATGACGCCCGTGTTTTCCTGCGAAGTCAGAAAACGTTGCACGATCCAAGAATTGTAGCTCACGAAATGGTGCACGCACTCGGCTTCGGCCATACGACGGCGTGGGCGTCGATAATGAATCCGTCAACGAGTCGCATAATGCGACTGACGCCGCTGGATGTTGCCCACGTCCAGCTTGGGATCACCTCGAGGGTGTCTGCACAGCGGCAGGACATCTGGCGAAAACTATCACTCGCGCAGGAACGTGACCCGAAGAGCACCAGCAGATCAGGCGAGGGTTGCCGGTATACCGACAACTCTCCGGCCGAATCCTTCGACTATGGCGTCGCCGCCGGGTTCAAATCTCCGGCAGCGTGTAACTTCTGCCTTTGTTCTGTTCCCTGAGCCAGGTGTAAAGCGGCGCAAAATACGAGACCATCGCCTGAGCGTTCAGCTCCTGGCCGGTGGTTTCCTTGAGCACGTCGCGCCAGGGGCGGCTGGCGCCCGGAGCCATCAACGTTTTCAGGAAGTCTCCCACCTGCCTGTTGCCGAAGTAATCGGTGTCGTGCGGATCCTGTTTAAGGATGTTGGTTGCGATGTGGTTATGCAGTTGAAATAGAAGCGCCTGGGAAAGTGCATAGTCGTAGTACTGGCCCGGATCGTCGTTGATGTGCGTCTTTGTGAGAGCGTCCGCAAACTGTTCACCGCGCGGCGATGGCGGAACGATGCCCTGGTACTTTCGCGCGAGCTCCCACCACTTTGCGTTGAACTGCCCCGCGGGAAGATTTTTCGAGTACAGCTCATGCTCGAATCGAGTCATGGTGCCGGTCGAAAACGGCATGAAGACGACGTACTGGAGGGCTTCCTTGAGCATCTGCTGCATCGGATCAGGCGCCGAGGATCCGGATATTACGCCGCGGTTCACCAGATATTTCCGTTGCGACGACGCAAGCTCCAAAAGTGTCCCGATGCCTTCGTGGTAGGCACGGTTTGCGCCGCCGCGCAGAACGAGCGGGACGGAGGGCTGGGTGTAGCTCATGTAATAGTAGATATGCCCCAGCTCGTGGTGGGAAGTGCCGTACCAGTCCGCATCGGGAACGACGCTCATCAGCGAACGAACGTCCCTGTCGAGATCGAGATGCCACGCTGAAGCATGCGTGTTCTTCTTGAAAGACGACTTTGCCGGAAGCTCATATAACGACGACTTCTCCCAGAAGCTTGCGGGCAATGCATCGAAACCGAGGCTCTTGAAAAATTCTTCGCCCTGCCGGACGATCCACTCGGGGGATTTGCCTGTGAACGCAGAATCAAGATTCAATCCCTTGACGGTCACGAGGTCTGCCCACGACTGACCCCAGCGGTTCGGCAGCCAGTCAGCGGGGATGAGATCGGGAACCGGCTGCTTGTACTTTTTCGCAAGCTCGTGGCGCGCCCAGGTGTGGAGCTCACGATACAAAGGCCTGAGCTCGCGGTTCATGCTGTCAGTGAGGCGCAGCATGTCGTCGGCGGAGAGACCGTACTCGGACACCTGATACGAAAAGAAGTCCGGATACCCGAGCGCCTGAACGGTCTGATTGCGCAGCGTGCGCAGATTCACGATCCCGGATTTCAGGGTGGGTCCAATCGCCTTCGATGATTCCCAGAACGCGCGTCGTTCGGCGAGGTTGTTGCTTGCCCGAAGCACCGAGTCAATCTGATTGGGTACGATGGGCTTTCCCGCGACGGTGAACGTATACCCGTACAGCTTTTCCGTCTGCGCTGCGTCGGCAGCGATGCGCCGATTCACCACGTCCGCGACAGTTTGCGGTCCGTTGCCCGCACTGTAGAGCATTGCCTCCAGTGAACGCTTCTGAAGCTGGGTGAGAACCTGTGGCTGCGCGAGAAACGCCCGGATGGTGGTGATGTTCTGAGTGCTCCCCACGAACCGTGTCAAAGCCTCGTTGGCGGCTCTCGTCCGGGTAGCATTGGTAGAATCACCGGCAACGATGCGGGTGTTCGATGCCCACTCGGCATTCGATGATTGCGTATAGAGCCGCTGGTACTCGCGAGCGTACGAGTCCACGTATGCCTGTGCGGCCGCCTGTGTGACTGTGCCAGACGATGTTACAGGCCGGTTCGCCCCCGTAGCGCAGGCGCCGAGGATCGCGATCCCCGCCAGGGGCAACGCGCGGGCGCCATTCCGGGCAAATAGCTTTCCTGATCGAAAATACATTCGGTTCTTCCTTTTGATCGGCTGACGATGCGGGCCGTGATGCCAGGGTACGGAGGTTTTCGGTCGGAGTAAGTTACTACCCCGGGACGCTGCTACCGGTGCCCTCGTGAGCCATGACCGACGACCGATGCCCGCCTCTCCGGCGCCATCTTCATGCCCGCCGTCTGCATGCGTCGGTAATCTCCCGTTTTGCGGCGCGGGGGTCGTTGATCGTCCGATAGAATTCGTCGAAGTATTTCAGCGTTTCGCTGGCGACCCGCCGAGGCAGGCGCGCCCCGACTTCATCCTCGTAAAGCGCGTAAATGGCGGCCTTCTTCTCATTGAAGAGTGCAAACACCTTCCTGAATTCGGCAACGTCGACACAGAAGCCACGAAACAGACGGTCCCGCACACGGTCGGAGTTGAGCGACGGATCGACGGTTGCATAGCGTGCGTTAACCGCGCCTGAAAAATCGAAGTCGTATGCAACTGGAAAAACCCGGCCGTCAGCGTGTTGAACGAGCTCGGCATTGTGAAGACCGCCGATGGAAAAATCGGTATTGCCGATGAAGTATTCGAACACCCCCATCAGCGCATCGTGATATGGATCGAGATCTCCGGATTGCGCACCCTTCGTCTCGAGTCCGGTGCCGCCAGCGCGGGCCGCGACGACGGAAAGGTCTTCCATGATGAAAGCAGAGCGGATAGTTGCTTCCCGCCCGGTCGCACTGTCGGTGTAAGTGACGCGCGTCAGACGCGCGCGATGACTGATCGGCGTGAGCAGCCTGTATACGCGGTACAACTGAAGTTCCTGCAGCACGTACTCCTCATAGCGGGAGTTGTCCTGGCAGTAGCTGGTGAGCTTCGGCTTGTCGAGTCCTTCGAAAATCGTCCCTTTGGTGTTGACGGCCGCAAAGTTGAGTCTCAATGGCGGAAAGTTGCAGTTCTTCAGCCGCCAGATGCCGCGGGTCCGCACCCTCAGGGGCACCACGACCGGTTTCCCATCCGCGCCGGTGTACCCGAGCGTCGCAACGCGCCACGGAGGGACCGTTCCCCGATCGCCCCGAAGCTGTCGAAGATTGGTCGTGAATATCAGGTCCAGCGGCTTCTCGAAATCGAAGAACGCGGACACCTGCTGAGGGGCTTTCTGTTTATCCGGAGGCACGGAGCCGACCGGTTTGTCCTGGGCGGGCGAACCGACCGGCGCGATGACCGTCACGGTGAGAACCGCCGTCGCTGCGACCAACGTTCGAAGTCGTTTCTCTGACTGGACTTTCATGGCGTCTCTCCAGGTTATGGGAGCACTCCAGAACAGTTCGGCGCCGGACAGCCCGCGCCTCCGAACCCGCGAACCGGCAGTTCACTGTCGGGCGCAAGAGGCCGAAAGTTTCGGCGGCGGCGACGCTAATATCGCGTTGCCAATGGACTTTAGGGAGTGGTTGCCGCATTCACGGACCGGGCGGATATTGCAGTATGCATCCAATTCCCGTGATTTTCTCGTTGGGCGCATTCACCGCAACTATGGCCTGTGCGCAGCCGCGACCTGCGCGTAATGCGCCGTCGCCGACGCCCCTTGCCCCTCCCTCATTGGTCGTTCTGATAACAGTCGATCAGCTTCGCGGTGATTACATCGACCGGTTCGGACCGCAATTGCGCGGCGGACTCGCTCGATTGTCGCGCGGCGGTGCGTGGTTCACGAATGCGCATCACGATCACGCGATAACCGAAACCGCGCCGGGCCACGCGACCCTTCTGGCGGGTCGCTTTCCCCGGAGCACTGGCATCACCGCGAACCGGGCCGGGGTCTTCGACAACACCGCGCGCACCCTTGGCAGCGCAGATCAACCAGGTGCTTCGCCGAGGCAGTTTCGCGGGACGACGCTGATCGACTGGCTGAAAGCGCGCACTCCGCAGTCGCGGGCGTTCTCAGTCTCGCTGAAGGACCGCGGCGCAATCCTGCCGATCGGCAGGCTGGCCGAGCAGGTGTACTGGTATGTGCCGGACGGTCGCTTCACGACCAGCGCCTATTATGCGGACTCGCTGCCGCAGTGGGTGAACAGGTTCAACGCGCGCAGGCTCGCGCAGCGCTACGCGGGGCACAGCTGGGAGCTCCTTCTCGAGAGCAACGCTTACAGCGAACGGGACAGCGTGGTCTTCGAGGGCGGAGGCGCGGACATCGTCTTTCCACATCGTCTCTCGGCTGATAGTGCCATCGCCGCCAGCGAAGTGCGGTCCACTCCATGGATGGACGACCTTGTGCTGGCCTTCGCGCTGAACGGTCTCGAGGCGTTGTCGATAGGGAAGGGACAGCACACCGACGTCATGGCAGTGTCGTTGTCGGCAACCGATCTGATCGGCCATCGATATGGGCCTGACTCGCGTGAGGTTCACGATCAGGCACTGCGCCTCGACCGCGCAGTTGGCGCCTTCCTCGACTCGCTCTATAAACTGAGGGACCCGACGCGGGTTCTGGTGGTGCTGACGGGGGATCACGGGGTAGGCAGAATCCCCGAGCTCGCGGCGGACAGCACGCGACCGCCGCCGGCGCGGGTCAACATGCTTTCGCTCGTTCCCGGTCTTCGGGCGACGTTGCGCAACGCCGGAGTCGACACAATGGCGATCACCGTCGACCAGCAGATCATCACGGCCAACCGGGCCGCGTTCGCGAGCGGCCGTCGCACCGCGGACGATGTCCTTGCAGAATTCGCGAAGGTAATCCGGGCAACCCCCGGTGTGGCGCGGGTCGATCGATTCGCGGACCTGTTGAAGTCGGACACGATACGGAATGTCACCGCCCGGCGATGGGCGCATCAGTTTCCGCCGGACGCCGGGGTCGAGCTCGTCGTGACGCAGACGCCGATGACGTTATTCAGTACGATCACCGCATCGCATGGGTCCCCATACGATTACGATACCCACGTTCCGTTGATTTTTTACGGGCCTGCGTTCCGGGCGGGGCGTTACAGCGAATTTGTCAGAACGGTGGATCTCGCGCCGACGGTGGCCGCCGCTCTCGGCGCGACCCCGCTCGAGCGGCTGGACGGCGTGGTGCTGGTGCGGGCGCTGAAGTAGAGCGCCCGTGAACAATGCGGACGCGTACCGTCGCATGTCTGCAGCGTCTTCCGCGCTACATGCAAGAGGTGCTACCGAATGAATCCGCGCGAGCTTTCGGCCATCGCGCTCTGGCAACGTGTGACGCGCACTTTGATCACGGCCGGTGAGCTGATGATCAATCTTCCTCTGTCCAGGTTCCACTGGCTCGAACCGGTGTGGGACAGCCGCGGTGCAGCAAGCCTTTCCGTTGGGACGACGGAAGCGTCACGACACCGTTGACGCTGGCGATGCTTCAGGCGTTGATACCGTTGGGGTTGAGAGCAGTTGAAGAGGCGCTGATTGCCGAAGTGACGGCGCTCGCGGGTCCGCGCTATGCGCACGACGACGAGCATGCCGGCCTCGCACGGTTGGGAAGCAGCGCGGCTCGATCTATCTTGTCGATCAGAAAAAGCGAGAAGACCATAAATTAAAAAGGCACATCCCAATCCCATGTCCTTGGGTCGTTACTTAATTTCCTGAATGCAATACATCTATAATTTATCCCAAGTTGACGACTTGTCTTCAAGGAATAAAAACCCAAATATTTTGCTTGAAACGGTAAAATAGATAATAGTTTTTCAAAAAACCCAGCTCCCAAATCATAGGCCTTACTGACTCTCACCTTTTCAAATTTATCAATCATTTCATAATGTGGTAACGACCTAACAAATCTCATAACAACATTTATACCTCCCAGTGTTGCATCATCAAATACCACTATCCCCCCAACATCCAATATTTTATCGATAAAGTAAAAATCCTGCATTACTGTATCAAAAATTTTAGTAGTATCTACAAATGCAAACTGGATACGTTCCTGGTTTAAATACATGGTAGGAATGACTACATCTGAAAGATCTTTTCGTATATCAATGTATCTCTCTAATCCTTCTTTTTTTATATTGTATTCAGCTGCATCGCCCCATGAAAATGGTTCAATAACAATATGTGATTTTTCCGCACAGTTGTTTTCCCGACACTTTTCTAAAATAAAAAGAGTAGAGATTCCATAAGCCAGACCTACTTCTAATGACCTTGAAGGTTTTACCTGATCATACAATTTTTGAAGAAAAAGTCCCTGCTCTTTTGATATATGAGAACTTATTTCTATTCTGTTTCCTTCAGCGTCAGTTTCTATAGTTCCCGTTTCAAATACCAGATCTAATGTTTTTAGCATAAAAGACACTCTAGTGGCTTGTAACTGAAGTAGTGATAGCTCTCATGCTTCCCGCCGACGATCGCAAGGTGCTTACAGGCATGCTGCGCTCGACTACCATCCCCGCCGGGTCCGCCCGCCGCGTCATACTCGCTCTGGCTGACAGCGATAGCTACGACTCGATCGCCAGTGCGCTCGGTGTAACTGACGCTTTTGTCGCGCGCTGGAAGCGACGTTTCGTCGAGGGCGGTCTGCTCGCGCTTCGCGATTTGCCCCGAAGCGGCCGGCCCGACCGGCTGAGTCATAAAATGACTTTCGGGCGGAGAGCGCCCGCCATCCGGCGCATGAACCGAACTGACGAGTTCGGAAGCCATTTCCGATCAAGGCGGCTCATATAGGTCGGTGCCTCGGATTGGAAATCTCCCCGTGGGGCTGCCGCAGTGACCGCTTGGCTCAGACGGTTAACCGCCTCGCTGCAGTCGAAACGTTCCTGGGAAAAACTGAGTGCCGTCTCGCCCATGGATCTCAGTCGCGTCCGGTCACGCGAAAGACTGGCGATTCGTAGCGCCATCGCCTGGTGGTCACCCGCGTCAGTTATGAACCCTGTTGTTCCATCGTCCACCATTTCTGGCATCCCTGAGTCTAACCGCGACACAACCGGGACCATCCCGCATTTCATTGATTCCAGCACGGCCATGCTGAATCCTTCAGCGCGTGACGGAAAAACGAGAATGTCATGAGAGAGGTAAATACCCTCCATTTCTCTTTCAGGCACCACATGGCGGTGTATCACATGAACGGCGCTCAGCCACTCGGCCGCTTCGCCCGAAAGTTGTCCGCATCGGGGTGCCATTATGGTCCACTGCGCCGGCGTCCCGGCTTTTCGCAGCGCCATGTCGATTCGTCGGAGGTCGAAAAATCCCTTTTCTTCTGTCAGCCGACCGACGAAAAGCAACCGAAGCGGCTCTTGATTAGAGACCCGGAAACTTCTTCCCGAAGGATTCGCCACGATCGGGTGAGTAAGGTGAATATCCGCAACCCGCTGCGGGAGCAGCTCACCCAGCTTATCCTGTATTCGACGGCTGACGCAAAGGAAGCTGCCGATGTCACGGGAATGCCTAACAGCAAGCGCATAATAAAACTCATAGTCTCCGTGCAGAGCATAAGCGACCGGGTTTGGAGGGCCGAGAGCGGCTACCATCCCCAGCTCGGTTCCGTCATTTGCGACCAGATAGGCACAGGAGCTGGGAATAGCTGCCGCGATGCGTTCGTACACCAGGCGGCGGTTGTCGCGCCTGGCATCGAATATTATCCGGGCCGAATTCGGGCCCCGAAGCAATTGGTCGAGTGGCGTGAATGGACGGCTCGTGTCTCTGAGAAGGACGATGGACATGTCCATGGTACCTTCGGAAAATTCAGCCCACCGCGACATCATCGAAGCTATGCCTCCGGTGATCTCGTTAACAAAAATGCAGACTTGCGGGGATCCACCAGCGGCCATATGGAATGAGGACTCTATGCTCGCCGCAATGAAAAGCGACGAACCGTGTGGAGCCAGAATGAGCTGGCGAGGACACCGAGTGGCCGAAACAGCACTGACCTGATCCGATGCTGAAGACGTTCGAGCCGCGAAGCGCTCACCTGCAGCGTTGCCTGCCTGGCGTGGTAGGTGCTCATCGCTTCCCGGAATTCCCTGCGTGTAAGGTTCGGTACGATTGTTCCCCGACGGCGCTTGTATGCATTTGCTCGCGCCACAAGCGCGTACTGAGCAGCAAGGATGCCGTTCGTCCCCTGTGAAATACCGCCTGAATGAGTGCGATACAGGTACAGCGGTTCGGCCACGTACTCCAGCTCGCCAACCTCTTCGAGTTTCAGGTAGAGGTCATGGTCGACAGCCCTGCGAAATGCCGGGTCGAATCCACGCGTACGAACGTAGGCCGAACGCTTAAAAGTCGCAAAATTGGATACTGAGCAATCGTAAATCAAACTACTTCCAGAAAGCCGCGGGCCAAACGGACTTGCGATTCCCAGGGGCGCCAGATTGACGCCGCATATTGTCTGGTCGCTGTTTATGAGACTCGCTGCCGGATGGCGGGCGTGGGCATCGGCCATTTTTTCGAGTGCGTTGGCTGTCAGAGCGTCGTCGGCCCCCAGCATGCCCATCAATTCTCCAGACGCCGCCGCTGCCGCAGTGGCGAAAGCAGCACCTGCGCCCTGATTGACCGCATGCGTCATGACTCGAACACGGGGGTCCGTTCGCCATTGTGAGAGGACGTCTACCGAGTTGTCAGTTGACGCGTCGTCGACAATTACAAGCTCCCAGTTGGCGTAAGACTGCCGCAGTACCGATTCAACTGCCGCCTCAAGGTAGGGGCCATTGCAATAGCTTGCGACAAGAACGGAAAAGAGTGGGTCCGGCGTGGGCACAATTCTCATCTAAAAGAGTTCACTCCGAATCCGCCATCAGCGGATGACCTGTGCAGCGCACGCGCTGTCGCCCCAGCTCGTCAGCGAGAAACTTACAATGATCGACAAGCTTGCGTCGCGTCTTGACGCCAGTTGCCGAGTAGACCTGCTGCCTTCTATAGATATCCTTCCTGTGATCGATTGATCCGATCACACTTGTAGATCCATCCTGTTGAGTGGCCGCGCGCACCAGTGACGGGTTCGTCGTGGTGAAAAGGCAGGAGGGCACCGATTCGCTTCAGCGTATTCGGACAGATGCAACGTTGCCCATGTCGTAGTCGACGATCGCTATGCAGGAGTTCGTTTGCCCTTTCAAAACGTCAGAAACGACGCCCCGAGACGTCGAAGCGCTCCGCCGATACGTCGCTGACCAGGATGGTGGCGGTCGTGGCGATTCGGGTTCACCTCGCTAAGCGATTCCACGCTACACTCAGGATCGCGCGAGAGGGTACTGAAGCGCGGCCGCGGTACTCCTGAGCGATGCGCCACCCTCCGCCGCTTCGCAGAAAATACCAGTATTTCCTGGCGCTGGCCTCGCGGAGGCGGCCCAGAGCGTCGTCCCGCTCGTGCTCCGACAAGGGGCAGTCGTGCGCTGCGAGTGCGGCGATCTGCACCCCTTCGTGCATAACGGCCTTCTCGACCGTGCTGTCGTAATTCTGTTCCTGATCGGGATGCTGCCTGTCCCAGACGAGATCCGTGGGCATTTTAACAACCGGAAAACGACGGGCCAACTTGAGCCAAAGCTCATGGTCCCCAACCTGCTTACGGCCTGAAAAGCCGTCAACCGCATTAAACGCCGACCGCCTTATGATTGCCGATCCGGGGGCACGGCCAAGGAGATCGCGATAGAAGAAATTTTCCCGGTACGCTTCTACGGGCGAGAGCAGCCGTGGACACGGGCCAGCGGGATCCGGCAGAGCCGAGAGGCCAAGCCCGGCGTCAGGGAACGCTTCCATACATCTCACCATCGCCTCGAGCCCATGGGGGTAGATTACGTCATCGGAATCGACGTATTTGAGATATATGCCCTTCGCGTGGCTCGCGGCGCGATTCCGGTTCGGGTAGTCGCCCAGGTTCGTTTGGTTGACAAACAGTCTTATTCGCGGGTCGGCGGCCGCGTACCTGCGTGCGATCTCTGCGGTCTGGTCGCTCGAATCATCGTCGACGATTACGATCTCCAGATCCTCAAGGGACGAGCGAAGCACGCTTTCAATCGCTTCGCCGATGAACGTCTCGCGATTGTACGCCGTGATGAGAACGCTGACTGTGGGAAATGTTGCTTTCACTTACGACCGATCGCGTGGCGAAAAAAAGCGGCTTTTCGGGGATGATCGGAGAAACGCAATAAGATTCGCGGAGCTCATGGAGCGCCGCGCGGCCTTCTGGTGCGGCGATTCGCAACAGTTGCGCTGCTCTGCGAACTGCGAGTTGGTTCCGCCAGTTGTAACGCAGCCAATGCTCGCTCTCCCGCCAGTCGATCTGAGTTTCCTTCAGGAGGCACTTTAGGACCCGAATCGTGTTTTCTTGCAACCGAGGGCTCTGCGGGCAGGTCGCCGGTTGAAACATAGCGTAGTACAGAGACGCCAGCGCCCGCCTCGACGCAAATTCAGGCTTTTCGCAGTGGTAGTGGTAAACACGCGCCGCAGGGTTATAGGCGATCGCCCACCCCGCACAGATTCAAACGGTACCACTACCAGCGCCAGTTCCGTGTTGACACCAGCTCACGCGAATGTGATTATTCAAGGCTGTTCACAAACTTACCGCCGGGTTCATCGTTGAGTCCGGCGCGCCTCGAGTCCCCGCCCGCGTTACAGCCACGGGCGCACCCGGCGGCTGCGGATGGATACCTGCCCTTCGCGGGGCGAAATGGTCCACCCGCGTTTTTGTTGATCCTGAACAGATCGCACCCAACAAGCCTTCGAGTATCCGATGACACACGCCGCAACACCTGCCCGCCCCTCAGACGGCAAGGGCCGCGCAAATACGAACACTTCGGGCCGCACTACTCCGGTTACGCATTATCGGAATATCGGCATCATGGCGCACATTGATGCCGGGAAGACGACTACCACCGAACGTATCCTCTACTACACGGGAAAGTCGCACAAGATCGGCGAGGTGCACGAAGGAACAGCGACGATGGATTGGATGGAGCAGGAGCAGGAGCGTGGTATCACTATTACGTCCGCGGCGACCACGGCCTTCTGGACGAGGAACGACATCGAGTACCGCATCAACATCATTGACACGCCTGGTCACGTCGACTTCACCGTCGAGGTGGAACGGTCGCTCCGCGTGCTCGATGGCGCGGTTACCCTTCTCGATTCAGTCGCCGGCGTAGAGCCGCAGACCGAAACCGTCTGGCGCCAGGCTGACCGTTACAATGTTCCGCGTCTCATCTTCTCCAATAAGATGGACCGCGTTGGCGCGAATTTCGATCGCTGCCTCGCTATGATCCGCGACCGGCTCAGCAAGGACGCGTACCCGATCCAGCTTCCCGTTGGGTCAGGCGAGCTGTTCACGGGCCACATCGACATCATCGAGCGCAAGCAGTACATCTTCGACGACGCCACCCTCGGCAAGGAATTCGAGGTGGTCGACGTTCCCGACATATATAAGGAAGCGGTTGAGAAGGCACGCCACGATCTGATCGACGCCGCGGTAAATCATGATGACACTCTCATCGAGAAATACCTCGACGGCGCCGAGCTTACGCCGGCCGAGATCAGGCACGCGGTCCGCGCGGCGACGGTTGGCGGGTTCATCGTCCCCGTGCTCTGCGGCGCATCGTTCAAGAACAAGGGAGTGCAGGCACTGCTTGACGCCGTGATCGATTTTCTGCCGGCGCCGAATGAAGTCCCGGCGATCACCGGACACACGCCGCACAACGACACAAATATCGAGACGCGGGACGTTCAGGACGACGCGCCTTTCGCTGGACTTGCGTTCAAGATTGCGACCGATCCGTTCGTCGGTAAGCTGACATTTTTCCGCGTGTATTCCGGCGTCCTCAAGTCGGGCTCTTACGTGTATAACTCGAGCAAGGACAAGCGCGAGCGTGTCAGCCGGCTGCTTCAGATGCACG
The DNA here is from genome assembly GCA_037721215.1 of Gemmatimonadaceae bacterium. NCBI lineage: Bacteria > Pseudomonadati > Gemmatimonadota > Gemmatimonadia > Gemmatimonadales > Gemmatimonadaceae > Gemmatimonadaceae bacterium. Next base: position 48,052 of record JBBJNV010000011.1, on the reverse strand, counting down.
CCAACAAGCGTGAGGAAGTTGACGAGGTACGCGCTGGCGACATTGCGGCAGCAATTGGCCTGAAAGACACTCGCACTGGCGACACAATGTGCGACGACGAGCATCCGATCATTCTCGAGGCAATGAAGTTCCCGATGCCCGTCATCGACGTCGCCATCGAGCCCAAGACCAAGGCCGATCAGGACAAGCTCGCCATCGCGCTGCAGAAGCTGGCCGAGGAAGATCCGACCTTCCGCGTCCACACCGACGAGGAAACGTCGCAGACGATCATTTCCGGAATGGGCGAGCTGCATCTCGAGATCATCGTCGACCGCATGCAGCGCGAGTTCAAAGTCGATGCGAACATCGGCCGACCGCAGGTTGCGTATCGCGAGACGATCAAGAAGCGCGTCGAGAAGGTAGAGGGAAAGTTCGTCCGTCAGTCAGGTGGTAAGGGCCAGTACGGCCACGTTGTGATCAACGTCGAGCCAGCCAAGCCGGGTGAAGGATTTGTCTTCGAGGACAAGATTGTCGGCGGCACGATTCCGCGTGAATTCATTGGCCCGGCGGAGAACGGAATGAGAGAAGCGCTGGAAAATGGCGTCATCGCCGGGTATCCGATGGTGGACGTCAAGGCACAGCTGATCTACGGCTCATACCACGACGTCGACTCCAGCGAAATGGCATTCAAGATCGCTGGGTCGATGGCGATCAAGGAAGCCGTGAAGCGCGCCAACCCGGTTATCCTCGAGCCGATCATGAACGTCGAAGTCGTCTGCCCCAACGATTACATGGGCGACATCCTCGGTGATCTGTCATCTCGCCGCGGAAAGATCGGTGGAATGACGCAGCGCGGAGAGGCGCAGGTAATCGCGGCCAGCGTTCCACTGTCGGAGATGTTTGGTTATTCAACCAAGCTGCGCTCGCAGTCGCAGGGGCGTGCTGTCTATTCAATGGAGTTCAGTCATTACGAGGACGTTCCGAAGAGCAAGGCTGAAGAGATCATGTCCAAAGTCAAACCGTAACGAACGCACTGAAGAGGATATAGAGAATGGGAAAAGCAAAGTTTGAGCGAAACAAGCCGCACGTAAACGTTGGCACTATCGGCCACGTCGATCACGGGAAGACGACACTTACCGCGGCGATCACGGCGATTCAGGCGAAGAAGGGCCTGGCTCAGTCGGTGGCCTTCGACCAGATCGATAAAGCCCCGGAAGAGAAGGCGCGCGGCATCACCATCGCTACCGCCCACGTCGAGTACGAGTCCGTAAAGCGACACTACGCTCACGTCGACTGCCCGGGCCACGCCGATTACGTGAAGAACATGATCACCGGTGCCGCGCAGATGGATGGTGCGATCCTGGTGGTGAGTGCTGCTGACGGCCCGATGCCGCAGACGCGAGAGCACATCCTGCTGGCCAAGCAGGTGAACGTGCCCTACATCGTGGTGTTCATGAACAAGGTCGACATGGTCGACGATCCGGAGCTGCTGGAGCTGGTGGAGCTGGAAGTGAGAGAGCTCCTCTCGTCCTATGGCTTCCCGGGCGACGATACGCCGATCATCCAGGGGAGTGCGACCAAGGCGCTGGAGTCAGGCGACCCCGAGAGCGAGTGGGGGAAGAAGATCACGGAGCTGATGGACGCTCTTGATTCCTATATCCCGCAGCCCGAGCGAGAGGTGGAGAAGCCCTTTATCATGCCGGTCGAGGACGTGTTCTCGATCACTGGTCGTGGTACGGTAGCGACGGGCAGAATTGAAAGAGGCATCGTCAAGGTGGGCGAGGAAGTCTCGCTGATCGGCTTCAACGCTGACAAGAAGACGGTGATCACGGGTGTCGAGATGTTCCGGAAGCTGCTGGACGAGGGACGTGCTGGCGACAACGTTGGTCTGTTGCTTCGTGGGGTTGGGAAGGACGATGTGGAACGCGGAATGGTGCTGGCCAAGACGGGCAGCATCACGCCTCACACGAACTTTCTGGCCGAGGTGTATGTGTTGACGAAGGAGGAGGGTGGAAGGCATACGCCGTTCTTCAAGGGTTACCGTCCGCAGTTCTATTTCAGGACGACGGACGTAACGGGGAGTGTAGAGCTTCCGGAAGGGATGGAGATGGTGATGCCGGGCGACAACGTACAGATGACGATCGAGCTGATAACGCCGATCGCGATGGACGAGGGTCTCCGGTTCGCAATCAGAGAGGGCGGCCGCACCGTCGGTGCCGGCGTAGTTACAAAGATCCTCAAGTAACAAACACCAAAGACCGCGCGGTGTCACCCGCGCGGTCTTTGGTCCTGCTTTTCAGGATTGTCGGTCGATACGTCGTTGATCGGCGTCAAGCGGCCGGACGACTGCGTGCCCCTGAGCTTCTGACCGGTGTCGCTGATGATCGTCCCGGCGAGGCCGACCGCGAACACGTTGCAATGATCGGAACCGTGGACTACGGGCGAACGTCGGCAAGCGGATTGGTGACCTCGAGGAACGCGAACTGGTGAAAGTCCGCGTCCGCGGTGCGGATCTCGGAGACGCCGTGCTCGCGCATGAGCACGGCGGTATGCAGGTGGTGGACGATGTTGCCGCGCAGGCGTGGAAGACGCTCTGCCAGCTCCTGGAGCACCGCCATGTGACGGTCAGTTGGTACCAGTAAGCCGGCCGGGGGGCAGGCGAGCAGCGTCGCTATCCAGGCTTGAGCGCGAGGCAGGTCGAGCGGTTGAGGAAACACTCTCGGGTGCGTGCTCACGCGCAGGAACTCGTAAATAATGCTCCATGTCAGAAACCACGAGCGATCTCCGCGCCGCCACTCCTCGACGAGTGCACGGGCGCTCGGATTCTCGGGCGCATCCGGATTGACCGCGTAAAGGAGCAGGTTCGTATCGACGACGAACATGCTAGCGGCCTTCCATTGCCTGATACAGGGCATCGCGATCGGCGACGTCGGCGCGGGCGACGCCCAGGCGATGCAAAGGCAGCGGCGGCAAAGCTGTCTTCGGCTCCTTCCGCAGGCCGCGGTGCAATGCTTCGGCCACGACGTGAGAGAGCGTCGTGCCGCGCTCCACGGCTCGGCGTTTGAGAGTGCGCACGAGACTATCGGGAAGAATCAGCGTAGTTTTCATAGGAATAAGCATACGCGTAGTACGCTTCTACGGCAATCCTGCAGCGCGGGGTTCGGCAGCCCACGCCCAACCGGAAATTATTCCGGCGACTTGCCGGTTCGTTATGTGGAGTTCCACAGCGGCGCCGAGAAAGAAGCGGGCGGACTCCTGTACGAGGGGCTGGATGATCTCGATGGGATCTGCGGAGCAGGTGTTAGGTGGTGGCATGATTTTTCGCTACATTGCTATCTGATGCCCGATCCTAGGCTTGGCAACGAATGTTTATCGGGAATGAGACTTGCCTCTGCCAGTCGGCAGCGTACGCGGTCATTCCAGACACACTCGCGGAAAGGTCAGCGAATCGACGACCGCACCGGCGACACTCGTCACGTCAAGCGGCAGTAAACGGCGGAAATTGTTTTCAAAAAGGGTTACATAAGGGCGCCATCGGTGTCTTAAGTGCACGCTCTGTTTACCACGTTTCCTATTTAGGCGGGTTGTATGCAAATTCGCAGGGTCGCATGTATCACACTCCTGCTCCTCGCGTCCCTCGGGACCGTCGACGCCCAGGTTCCGGCCAGCGGGTCGCAATCCGGCGCCATTGCGCTGGCACCAGGAGACATAGTTCGAATATCGGTATGGCGCGAACCAGACCTTAGCGGCGATTTTGTGGTGGATGAACTCGGAGTCGTTACGCTTCCGCTGCTTGGTAAGATCACGCTTCTCGATATCCCGATGTCGAAGCTTCGGGACATGCTGGTTGCGGGGTACTCTGTCGAGCTCCGAAATCCGTCGATTACCGTCACGCCGTTGAGGCGGGTGTATGTGCTGGGCGAGGTGACCAAGCCTGGCCCTTATGCCGTTGACCCCACCATGAGCCTTGCGGGTGTGGTTGCCATGGCGGGAGGAGCCACACCTGCCGGTGACTTGAATCGTCTGCGTGTGGTGCGCAACGGCACCGCCATCCTTGACCGGGCAGCCGCCGGCTCGTCGCTGAGCGTAATCGACATACGGTCGGACGACCAGATATTCGTTGACCGGCGAGGCTGGCTCGATCGTAACGGCGCGCTTGCTATCAGCGCTGGGCTCTCTGTTGCAACCGTCGCCCTCACGCTCCTCCTTCGCTGACGATGAATAGAAACTCCCGCGTAGATGTGGCCGTCACTTCGTCCGGGTCGCAACCCCGGCTTGCGGATAACCGTGGCCCCGGGCCGATGGATGACCAAGAGACCACTTTTGCTCAGGCAATCAGGGTGGAAAGCGACCCGCTTTCATTCGGGCAACTCTCCCTCGCCTTTCGAAGAAACCGCTGGCTCGTTGCCGGGGTTGCGGTGGCCACCGTGGCCGCTGCTGCGATTTACACGCAGATGGCTGATCCAGTTTACCAGAGCAGCGCGACCATCCGAATCGAGGACAAGGACGGCGGACGATCTCCGCTTAGCGAAGCCGTGGCCCTCCCGGGAATGAATGGCGGGGCTATTCTGACCGAGATCGAAGTGTTGCGCAGCCGGCAGCTTGCCGAGAACGTCGCGCAGGCACTGCATTTAAATCTCGAGGTGCCAGGCCCATCTGACGCGCGTCGCGCGATACGCGTGCTCAACATTCCGGCAGACATGGCCGAATCAGAGTTCGTGCTGACGAGAAAGGCGAACGGCATCTACGCGATACGTCAGACGAGCGGCGGGGCCCGCGCCGCTCTTCCCGCAATGGTGGAAAAAGGCAAGCCGTTTTCGATTGGAAGGGCGGCGCTCGTTCTGGAGCAGCCGGCCGGCGCCTCTCTCCCGCCGGAGCTCACCCTTCGAGTTCGCCCTTTGCGGCGTGCGGTTGACGCGATGCGAAAAAACCTGAATGTCTCAAGGGCAAGCAGAGAGGCACAGATTATCAACGTCCGGTATGAGAGCAACAGCCGTTTGGAGGCCGCGGCGGTGCCGAATCTTCTGCTCCACGAATTCATGCTTTACAAGGCCCAGACCACAAAGTCCGAGGCCACCACTACAGTCTCTTTTCTGAAAGAGCAGGTGGGGAGTTATGAGCGCCAATTGAAGGGGGCAGAGTCGGCCCTGGGTGGATATCGGGAAGAAGCCAAAGTTGTGAGCATTGCCGACGAGGCCCAGGCCCAGGTAAGGCGCATGGCGGAGCTGCAAGCCGAGCGCGAGCAGATAGAGTCGGAGAGCCGGTCACTCGCCAGCGTGCTCGCGAAGCAGCCGGCGCCCGGGGCGAGCGCCGCGCGGGACATAGCCGCTTTCCCCTCATTCATCACGAACCGGGGCATGCAGGACATTCTCCAATCCCTGATTGTGCTGGAGAACGAACGGTCTCAGCTCCTCGTTCGCCGCAATCCCGGGAACGCTGACGTGGTGGCTGTTTCGCAGCGAATCGGCGATCTCGATGGCCAGCTGACCCAGATGGCCCGGGCCTATCTCGTTGGCCTCGACAGCAAGCTCTCGTCGATCAATACCACCATTCGGTCCTTCGGCGCTCAGGTAGAAAAAATTCCTGCGCGGGAGATCGCGTTTGCCCGCCTTTCGCGCGAGCAGAAGCTGCTCGAAGATATCTCAACTCTCCTGCAGACCCGGCTGAAGGAAGCTGAGATCAAGTTAGCTGTGCAGCCGGGAGGAGTTCGCGTGATAGATCGCGCGCTGATTCCGGATCGCCCGACTTCACCGAAGCCGGTACGCAACATAGTGCTTGGAGCACTGCTCGGACTTTTTCTTGGCGGCGGGCTGGCGGTTGCCAGGGATGCGCTCGATACAAAGGTGAGAACAAGAGAAGACGTTCAGAGCGTCACCGGCGGGCTGCCCATATTGGCCGCCATCCCCGTCATGCCAGCCACAGGGCGTGCAATACTGAAGGGTACCAATGGTGGGACGGCTGCGGCAGCGATTGCACCCGCGGGCGCCGCTTCAGGCACAGCCTTGATTACGCAGCTTGACTCAGGAGACGTATTCGCCGAGGCATATCGCGGCCTCCGGACAAACATCCTCTTCGTCCCCGCTGATCACCCGAATCAGGTATTGCTCATCACGAGCGCTCTTCCCGGCGACGGAAAAAGCACGACCGCGTCCAATCTTGCCCTGACGCTCGCTCGCCGCGGGACACGCACCCTGCTGATCGACGCCGATCTGCGGCAGGGCGTCCTCCACAAGCTGTTTGGCGTATCGCGTGAGCCCGGTCTCACGCAGCTTCTCATCGGCAAATCGACTGTCGCGGCGGCGCTCCAGACAGTTCCTGTCGACGGTGAAGGGAACGTGCTTCATCTTCTGGCATCGGGTCGCTTTCCACCCAACCCGGCGGAGCTCCTTGGATCCGTCCAGATGCTGAATCTACTCGAGGAGTTGAGGCAGCAGTTCGACATGATTGTGATAGATACGCCGCCCCTGAACTTCGTGTCCGACGCGGCCGTGCTGGCAACACTTGCCGACTCGACGTTTCTGGTAGCGCGTGCCGGAGTTACAGACAAGAGGGCGCTACACCACGCGGCAGCTCAGTTGCATCACCTGCGCGTGCAGGTCGGCGGTACGGTTGTAAATGGCTTCGATCCCAGGCAGCCCGGGTATGGATACGAATACGGCTACGGTTACGCTCAGGGCCATCCGTATGCGTATGGCCATACGAAATGAGCCCGGTTCGCCACCGGTTGCCCGTCTAAAATGCGGGTCGCGGTGGCGGGTTCCCGGCCCGGCGCCTGGTTCCTGCTACCTCTTCAGCACCTCGATGATCTGCTCGGCTGCGGCGGCCACGGAAAACATTTGCCCGTAAAAGCGGAAGCTGGCCGCCTCGGCCGACGAAAAGGAGCCCTACCAGCACGCTCACAAGGAACGCGCTGAGTAGAGAGGCGGGCAGAACGGCCTCAGGAAACATGTAACAGCTCTATCGCCCCCTGCGTTCTGTGTCTCACGGCACCGATCCCGTTCCGTCCATGAATGCCGGAAGACTCAGACCTGACTAAGCACGTGCGCCCTCGATTCGGCGTCACTGGCCGTTGGAGTTCTGCAACCGATCGACGATTTGCGCAGCTGCTGCCCGCACCGAGAACATGCGTTGTGCCAGTTCCTTTCCTCTCGCTGCTGCGTGTTCGAACGACCCACGATCGTCCAGCAGCTTAACCGCTAACTCATGGAACAGCTCGATCGATGGATCACTGCAGGAAAGGCCGACCCCTTCGTCCCGAATCAGTTTCTCCAGGTCATTACCTGGATTCAGTCGTGCAAGGACCGGCAAACCCGCCTGCAGGTAATTGAGAAACTTGCCGGGCACGTTGTGTGTCTTGTGGCGGAGATCCAGAGTGACGATGCCAATGTGGCACTGCGCGAGCATTCCGGGGACTTCCCAAGGCTCGATTTCGCCATGGAAGAGGGTGTTGTCCAGCTTCATTTGCATTGCCAGCGCCCGAAGCTTATCGACCTCGGTGCCTCTCCCCACGAAGAAAAAACCGGCATCTTGCCGGCTCTGCATGCGCTCGGCGAGCCGTAGCACGGCGGGCATGTCCTGCGATACTCCCATGTTGCCGGCGTATACGAAGATGGTCCGGCCTGCCAAGGTGGTCTCTGACACCAAGACAGGGCTCTGAGCGTTCCTCGGTTCAGCGAGCCAGTTGTTGAGGACTTCAACCCTCCGCTGCCCGGAACCGTCGCTACCATCGAACAGTCCGAGATTGGCCGGAGACTGAACTCCGATCGTGTCGGCCAGCGAGTACTGATATCGGGCCACTCGTTTGAAGAGGTGGAAAGCGGGGCCTCTTCCGATCACGCCCGTGTCCACCGCCCACTCCGGAAACATATCCCGAAGAATGAGATAGCTCGGGCAATGGTAGGCCCGCTTCAGCCGGCTTACCAGCGGCCCGAGGAAAATGGAAGGAGAATACCAGACGACTGCGTCCCACTGGCGGCCGGACAGCGGGCTCTGAGAGAATCTTCTCAGCATGACATAGGGGAGCAGCAGCTCTGACAAGACGCGGCGCACATTTCCCACGTCCTTGGTGCGTGGTGCAGAAACGCGCAGGACCTCTACACCGTCGTCGTTCTCCAGACTCCAGTCGCGCTCGAGTTGGATTGCGGGCACGATTACCGTTGGGGAGTGACCCTGTGCCGCCAGCTCGTGAGCCAGATCCCGGATCTGTACGGCCGCCGACGAGCGGAGAGGCTTGTATGCATCGGCGACGAGTGCAATGCGCATCAGGCGTTCGGTCACTGATACCACACGGTTCGCCTGACGAAATCGATGTAGCTGAGAATGATCCGCACGACTTTGATTGAAACGTTGTCGGCCCCGTAATCCGTGATCTGGCGCGTACCGCTCCGGGGCTGTGACCGGAGAACCCGGACTGCATGGACCATTCGCTCCGCATCCACGCCCGTCATGATGAGCGTCCCCTCGTCCATGCCCTCCGGCCGCTCGTGGGCGTCACGTATCGTGATCGCGGGGAAGCCGAGGATCGACGCCTCTTCTGTGAGGGTTCCGCTATCGGACACTACGCAGAAGGCGTTCATCTGGAGCTTGACGTAGTCGAAGAATCCCAGCGGCTTCAGAAATGCGACGGACGGGCTTGAAGAAAGCCCGTACGTTGCCATCCGCGCGCGCGTTCGCGGGTGCACCGAAAAGAGCACGCGTTTTCCGAATTCCGTGGCAAGCGAGTCGAGGCTCCTGAGCAGCGTCGCCAGGCGAACAGGATCATCAACGTTGTCTTCACGATGAGCGGAGACGATGAAGAATCCGTCCGGTTCGAGGCCCAGAGCCGACATTGCGTCCGACGCCTCGATAACGCTGGAGAAATGTGAGAGAACCTCTCGCATTGGTGAGCCTGTCTTGATCACCGTGTCCGGGCGGATGCCTTCGGCGAGCAGGTAGCGGCGAGCGTGCTCGGTGTAGACGAGATTGATGTCACTCAGGTGATCGATGATCTTCCGGTTGATCTCTTCGGGCACACGGAGGTCGAAGCAGCGGTTGCCGGCCTCCATGTGGAATATCGGGATCTTGCGCCGCTTCACGGCGATCGCCCCGAGGCAGGAGTTGGTGTCGCCCAGGACGAGCACGGCATCTGGGCGGCGAACTTCGAGTATTGCATCCAGCCGTTCGATGACGCGCGCGATCGTCTGGGCCGCGTTCGCCCCTGCTGCGTTGAGAAAATGATCGGGCCGGCGAATCCCGAGATCCTGGAAAAACACCTCATTCAGCTCGAAGTCGTGGTTCTGGCCGGTATGCACGAGGACGTGATCGACCTGGTGATCCAGTTCCGCGATCACACGTGAAAGCTTGATCAGCTCGGGCCTGGTGCCGACAACGGTCATCACTTCAGGCACTTAGCTGATTCTGGATGAAGTCGAGATTGCGCAGCAAGTCGACGACATGCGGAACGGTCAATCGCTCGGTGTTGTGGGACGTGTAATCGTCCAGTTCGGAAATACTCGTCTCGCCCTGGAATACGAACGTGTCATAGTTCAGGTCGCGGTTGTCGGCAGGAATGCGGAAATAGCGGCCGCGATCCTCCGCCCGGGCCATCTCCTCACGCGAGACGAGAGTCTCGTAACGTTTCTCGCCATGGCGTGTGCCTATCGTCTCCAGTGGGTTGTCTTTCTGGAAGACCTCCTGGACCGCGTTGGCAACATCCAGAATGGTCGCGGCGGGGGCTTTCTGGACGAAGATGTCTCCCGGACGGCTGAACTCGAACGCGTGATACACGAGGGCGACAGCGTCGTCCAGTGACATCATGAACCGGGTCATAGTTCCGTCGGTGATAGTAAGCCGCTTGTTTTCCCTGGCCTGCTGGACGAAAAGGGGGATGACTGAACCACGCGAAGCCATGACGTTCCCATAGCGTGTGCAGCAAATGACCGTGTCGCCCGCCCCCTGCGTGCGCGCTTTGGCAACCATCAGTTTTTCCATCAATGCCTTGGACAAGCCCATGGCGTTGATAGGGTAGACGGCTTTGTCCGTGCTCAGCATGACGACGGTCTTCACGCGATTCGCAATGGCGGCGTCCATCACGTTCTCGGCTCCCAGCGCGTTGGTGCGCAGCGCCTCCATCGGGTAGAATTCACAGGCCGGGACCTGCTTCAGTGCGGCGGCGTGGAAGACGTGATCCACCCCTTTGAGAGCCTGGTTGATGCTGTTGTAATCGCGTACGTCCCCGATGTGGAACTTCAACGTGTTCGCCTTGAAGATGGCGCGCATGTCTTCCTGCTTCTTCTCGTCCCGGCTAAAGATCCGGATTTCGCGCACGGCCATTGCCAGCAAGCGCCTCACGACGGCGTTGCCAAAGGATCCGGTTCCCCCGGTTATCAAGACGACGGCTCCATCCATCAGCATGAATATCGCTCCCGGATCTGTGCGGCGAGATCGTCCAGCATCACTCCCCAGTCGGGGGGCGTGTAGCCGAACTCAGACCGGAAACGCGTGGAGTCAAGACTTCGGTCACATATGAATTCATCGTCCGGTACGATATCGGCTGGCCTTCCCAACCGGTCGCGCAGCATGCACAGCAGTGAGTACTTGTCGATGGGCTCGCTGCTGACGTGATAAAGCCCGCTCTTCGTCGGATGCCTCACGAGCGCGTGCTCGATGATGCGAGCCATCTCCAAAGTGGTGAAGCCTGAATAGATCGCCTTTCTAAACCCTTTGACCGGACCCTGCTGGGCGAGAAACCATTCGATCAGGCTCACCTTCCGGGACAGCTCCAGACCGATTATCGAAGTGCGGAGAGTCAGGGCGCCCGGCGAGACGACCTCGCTGAGGAGCTTGGAGCGTCCGTAGAGGTCGCATGCATCCGTAAGATCAGACTCGGAATACATACCACTCCGCCCGGAGAACACGCAATCGGTACTCATCTGGACCAGGCGGGAACTGATTTCGGCACAGGTCGCAGCCAGGCGGTGTGGCAGCAGGGCATTCACCTCCACGCATAGGACGGCGTCATGCGCATCGTCACGCTGCTTGATGATGCCGACTGCGTTGATCACTGCATCAGGCCGCACGCGATGAAGGAGATCGTCAACTGTCGAGTAGTCCCTGACGTCGATCCCGTAGTGAACCGTTTCAGGCAGAAACTTACGAATCCCGGAGTATGCAGCCTCACCGAGCCACACGGTCCCCTGGACCTCGTGCCTACTGCGTAGCGACTCGACGAGTTGATGCCCGAGCATGCCGTTGGCGCCTAGCACAAGGAGCCTCATAATGGCTCGATCGATGCGACGGTCACACCCGCCGGCCTTCCGCGTCTCCTGTCTTGTGCATCAAGGCCGGAGACGCCCTGATGTCCGCGATATGCCATCAGCTCAATGTTCATCGGTCCCTTTAGTCGGCGTTATCGCAAATAGCCACAGCCAAAAATCCTAAAAACAAGCAATTCCAATTCCACCCGAGAATGACGAGTCACTTCTCGACCCCGCAACCCCCAATTCTTAGGATTCCGGTGCAGCAGGCGTCATCTGCGACATCAGATATTGTTCGGGCGGTTGGTCCCGAAGCCACTTTTAAACAACAGTTCGCGTGACAATGTCATAGGCGCCCGGCATTTTGCAAGCCCTGTGCGTCTCCCAATTTCGAAAGGAACCTTTGAGCGGGGTTTCAGGCGACGAAGCTGTTTATATTGTCAGCGTTTCGACCGGAGATGGTCCACGTCCACAACCTCAGCAAGAAACGCCAGGGTCTCTCGCGCGCATCGAGCCCATGAAAAATCCGCCGACCGCTCGAATGCAGCCTCAGCCTTCTCTCTCCTGAGATCGGGAGACTCGATCAACCTTCGAATCGCATCGGCTATCTCGTCCGGCCTCTCAGGATCGAAATAGATTCCGGCTTCGCCAAGAATCTCCGGCATCGGACCCCTTCGTGAGCATGCGATGGGCAACCCGGCGGCCATGGCCTCGAGAAGTATGTTAGGCATGTTCTCGCAGCTCGACGCGAAGATGTTCAGATCCGCCGCCGCGTAAAATCGATGGAGTTCCCGGTGTGGAACCGCGCCGACGTAACGAACGAACTGGCGAGTCGGATCCACCCGCCTCAGGGTCGCATTCAACTTCGCCAGAGCTGGCCCATGGGCCGGACCGACCAGGTCGACTGCAACCGGGAGACCGGATGTGCGCAGGCGAGCGACAGCGTCCGCCACGTGCCACTGGTGTTTGTGGACGTCCACTATGGAGACGTAGAGCAGCCTGAACGGCTTGTCGGTGGTGTATTCCCCGATCGGCTGTTGTGCCCGCGGCCGGCAGGAAAAACGACTCTCGATCCCGTGCGGGATGATGGTCACCTTCGTTTTGTCGCCCGCGAAGCCAATCACGGCGTCGCGGGCATACCGCGAGAGGAAGATCAGGCCCTCTGCCCTGCGAAAGGAGCTTCGCTGAGCGAAATGCAGCAGCAGGTTTTTTAAGGTTCTCCATGCAAATCTGTTGCGTCGCATTTCGCGCCACTCGAACGGCAGCATGTTTCTGCTCATGGTGACCATGGGCCGAAAGCTGCTGGCCGTGGACCCACCAGGAACCCACAGCACATCGCACCCCGCCAGGGCCGCCAGTCGGGGCACCCTGAATCGCTGCCAAAAGAGGCGATACGGTAGCGCACGGTCCAGCAGAGGGTCGTGCGACTTCCGCAGCCACCGGCGCTCCTCTATCGCCTCGAGGGTCGCGGCTCCCGCCCACACGACGATCCTCTCAAAGCCGTGGGCCGCAGGAACCGCCGCCCGCAGAAGTTCGACTAGATGAGTCAGACTCCCGCCCGCCCGAAGGTTGGAGGCATCGATGCCTAGGAGCATTAAACTTTCCGGCCGCGCCCTACGAGGTGCCCGGCCTTCAGGACTGCGGTCTCCCGCAATCCAGACTGCCGGAGAAGTCTCTCGACAGTGGCCGCTGTCTGGGGACTATCGTATTTGGGAGCGAACATATCGAAGGTGTCGAGCAGTGCGAATTCTCTCAGCTGTTGTTGGGACAATGGATAAACGCCCTGATAGTTGGCCACTGGCACCAGATGCTTGATCGATGGCCCGACGAAGGGAATTCGCCCCAGCGTCATGCTGATGGAGAGCAATGGGGGAACCAGCCGCTCCAATAGCTGGAACAGGAATTTTTGCGACAGTCGTTTGGTCAGGGGACGGAGCCAGTATTTCGGCCACAACCAGGTCTTCCACGATCGCTCATAAAAATCGACGCACAGCTGGCCCCCCTTTGCGGCGACCATTGGCGGCAAGGCCTCGAACGCCGCGGCGACGTCCGGGGTGTGTTGCAGAACGCCCAGCGAGTACACAAACGGAAAGAAATCCCGGGTGAACGGTAAAGCATAGATATCCCCTTGCACCACATGCACACTGGGATGCTGCTTCAGGTTGGCGAAGCAGGCATCGACAGCACTTGAATAATCCAGTGCGATAACCTTTGCCCCTGCCTTCAAAGCCACTTCCGCAAAGCGTCCGGCACCACATCCGGCGTCGAGTACCCATTGTCCCGCAATATCCTCGGTTCGCCACGCGGTCGCCTTCCAGAAACGATTCGCGGAAATCGAATGGCCCGTGTAGCTGTCGAGCTGGGTTTGCCGAAACTTATTCCACTGCATGCCGAAGTTATCGGCATAATTTGACTTAGGGACGAATCGAGGTATGAAATCCCGGATCGGATAACGATGTCCCCCATTTTCCGAAACCAGACAACCGGAACGGATTTGCCGATCGAGATATTCCGGTTGTTCGAGAGCAAGCCGGTCACCAGTGGCCGGGCAGCGGAGAATCTCGAGCAATTCAGCGTGCATTCGGCGTTACATCGAGAAGGTATTCTGGCTGTTGAACGGGCACCACGTATTCCTCCCAAGGGCCAACCGTACACCCTGCCTGAAGCGCTGCGGTAGTGGCAGTAAAATTCTCTAAGATTGCGTTTCACTTCGGCGGATTCTGTAGCTCCGGCCGTCCCCTTTTGCACCCACGACATAGAAATACAGCCCGTCCTCTACCGTGTTTGTATACGGAAAGTGGATGGTTCCGAACATAAACAACGCCCGATGCCACCGATCCTTGCGAAATTTAGCGATTTCCTCGCATTTTCCCTGGGCATCGACGTTCCAAATCGCTGCAACATTCTCCTTTTGACTGGGTGCGTTCTCGGCGGTCGTGGTAAAGAACATCTCGCCGCTGAATTGCTTCGAGAAATAGACTGGGCCGCTCACCTGCCCTAAGCTCCGTTGTTCCCTGGATTGGCGGTCGAACTGTAAAATGTGGTTATCGCGAAATTCGGCGTCCATTCCGTACAACAGCGATTCCGCGGAAAAAAGAAGGCTGACTGCACGCCAGGTTTCGTCGCCTTCGCCGACCGTTTCCAGTGTGCGAAACTCGTCGAAGGTCTGAGTGATCCGGCATTCCTTGTCGTCGTCCCCAGTCAGGCAAAACAGCGAGTTGGTAAAACGGTCGAAGTAGATCCCGTGAATGTGCTTTATCGAATTCGACGGGAATGTGAAGATGCTTTCGAGCCTGCTTGAACCGGGCGAATATTTGTATACACGCATCCCACCGCGTTCGTTGTTGGCAAGATACTCGCCGAAAAAGACGTTTCCGGCGTTGTCCACTGCACAGGCGCCCCGCAAGACACGGCACGGGCGAAATAGACCTTTGACTTCACAGTATTTGCCGCTTCGGACGACACCGACCGATTTATCGAACGTAACGAAGATCTCGCCATTTGCGAGAGGAATCACATTCGTCACCATGAACCGCAGTAAACGCTGGGCAAGGCGGGAATTCGACGCTAGCCGTTTCCAGAAGGGAGCGTCGATGCCCGCGACGAGTTCGAAGGGCGGCTCAAGCGTCGTCGAGTGGAAAAGGCAGTTGCGTCGCGAAAGGAGAAAATTGCCCGGCTCCGCGCATTCGACAGCGTAACCGCGAAGCTGTCGCAATTGTTCGACTTTCCATTTCATCGATAGTTTTTGCCTGTGAACCCTAAACGCGGACTTACACCTTCTTACAGAAAAACGAACCGATAACGAGCGTGTCCATCTTTGTGCGAAGAAAACATTCGATCGCCTCCGAAGGCTCGCACACGATCGGCTCGTTCTCGTTAAAACTCGTATTCAGGATCACAGGAATACCCGTTTTCGAATCGAAGGCCCTTATCAGATCGTAATAAAGCGGGTTTTCCTCGCGTGCCACGGTCTGAAGCCGACCGGTGTCATCGACGTGATTGACGGCGGAAAGTCGCTCACGCCATTCGGGACGTATCTTGTAGACGTGCAGCATAAACGGCGAAGGATGGTCCTGTTCGAACAGGTCGCTCTGGCGTTCGACCAGCACGGAGGGCGCGAACGGCCTGAACGATTCACGGTGCTTGATGCGGGCGTTCAGGATGTCCTTCATGTTCGGATATCCGGGATGAGCGAGAATCGAACGGTTGCCCAACGCTCTCGGGCCCCATTCCATGCGCCCCTGAAACCAGCCGACGACATTCCCGTGCTTTATCTCGTCGGCGGTAGTGTCGAGCAGGTTCTCCCGGTCAAGCTCGCGGTATTCGATCTTATATCTGTCCAGCTCCGATTTAACAAAACTATCGGAATAATCGGGACCGAGATACGCGTTTCTCATCACCCAACGCTTCTTTTCTTTGAGAACGCAGTTGCTTACATAGAGTGCGGCACCGAGTGCAAGGCCGTCGTCACCGGCTGCGGGCTGAATACAGGTTTCGCGAAACGGGGTCTCAAGAAGGGCTTTCCCGTTCGCAACGCTGTTTAAGACACATCCGCCGGCCATTGAGACACGTTCGGTCGGAACAATCGAGTGCAGCGAATTGAGCATATACGAATAGTATTTCTCAAATATTCTCTGAATTCCGAATGCCAGGTCCATATCACGCTGAGTGATCTCCGTGTAAGGCTCACGCGGTTCGCCAAACTCCTTTATGAACAGATCGGAGTAAAGCCGGTGGACAACCATCTCGCCGGACTCCGTGATCTCTCTGCCCTGATCTGAACCGAACGGCAGAAAATACGCGGGATTCAGTTCGAAACCGTCTGCGGTTGTGTTGAGCATTTTCTCGAAGAACGTTTCGTAAACGTCGCTGCCGAGCGGTGCAAGGCCCATGACCTTGCCTTCGTCGCCGTATTTCGGATAACCGATAAACTGGCAAACAGCCGTGTAGAGCGTGCCGAGGGAATGCGGGACAAAAACCTGCTTCAGGGGACGGATCTCACTGCCGGTGCAGCGGCTGAGCAGGCACGAGACGAAATCGCCCGAACCGTCAATCGTTATTGCGGCCGAGTCTTCCCATTCGGAGGCAAAATAAGCACTCGCAGTATGAGCAAGATGGTGTTCGATGTTGAACGTTCGAAAGTTGAGCATTGCGGGATCTACTTCGCATTCGTTCGCGACCAGCGACTTCATATCGTCAAATGTCTTCTTCTTCATCCGCATCCTGGCGAAGTTCAGAAGCTTTGAAGGGTTTCGGAGAGCAAATCCGACCTTTTGATGGCGATTTGCCGAGGTGTCAGCGCCCACGGCGATCGCATCGAGATCCGAGAAATCCAGATTTGCAACTTCCAGGCACTTTCGAATAGCCAGTTTCGGAAATCCTGCGAAATATTTGACGCGGTTCAGCCGTTCTTCGGCAAGTGCGACGACGGGTTCGCCGTCAACGATAACCGCCGCCGAAGACCCGGCGTGAAACGTGTTAATCCCTAGAATTACGCTCATTGGACACGAAAAAGAGCCGCGATCAAAATTCTACCGGAAGCCCGTATTTTGGATAATCAGATGATTTCGCGCGAGGCATCCACAACTGATGCGCCGAGCCGGGCGGCTAATTATAACACTTGCTCCCGGTCAACTCGCGCCAAGTGGAGCCCGCACCGGATAGTCTCACAGTGACGCGGTATTCCCAACTCCACAATTCGAACATTACAAGCGCGAAAAGTCTTTCGCCGTTCATCCGACCCCTTGCCTGACCCTCAAGCAATTCGCTCGCCACTTTACGATTGAACAGGTTATGGCTGGAGCCCAGCAGAACCTCCCTGAAGAACGCGAGCCAGGCACCCGAGCTAAGCCACCAAGCAAGGGGAATCTCGAATCCACGCTTTCGGTGACGGTCGAACTCCGGCGGCAAAAGCCGGGTGGCGAGCGTTTTCAAGAGGACTTTACGACTGTTGGCAGTGGTTTTGAGCCGCGATGGAACTTTGCCAAAGGCAAACTCGATCAGGCGATAGTCCAACAAAGGCGACCGTACCTCGAGCGAGTTGAGCATGCTTGCACGATCTACTTTCACCAGGATATCGCTGGGCAGAAAGTTTTTCGAAGTCCATTCGGGTTGCCCTTTGAAGCAGGTCCCGCGAATCAGGAATCCGCCGTTTCCAGACGCCTTCGGCAACGGTTTTCCAGTCTCCGCCTTCGTTAATCAGACGCCGTCGCGTGCCGGGGTCGAAGTACGAGGCAATCAGCGGGAGTCCTGTCCGCAGATCGACGCTCAATCCCTGCAACCAGTTACGTGCCCTGTACCCAACCGGCAACAACGTTTCGGCCGTCCTGCTCACCGGCCTCAGCAAGGATCCCGGTATCCAACCCAGCTTCTGCTGCATCCAGAGAAGACGGTTGTAATGCGGCTATCCGCCAAACAGCTCGTCGCCACCGTCTCCGCCGAGCGCCACTGTGCAATGCTCGCGAACAAGCCGACTGACCAGATAAGTGGGAATCATCGATGAATCCACAATGGGCTCATCGAACTGCCGTGCCAGAATCGAAAGGAGATCCAATGTGGAATCTCCGGCCGTCAACTCCAAGTGCTCCGTGCCGAAGTGCCGCGCGATCAGCCGCGCATGTTCCGTCTCGTCGTATGCGCCATGACCCAGAAAACGTATTGTGAACGTTTTCACCTTGGGGATGGCCCGCACCGCCATTGCGGTCACCAGACTGGAGTCCACGCCACCGCTGAGCAGGACCCCAACCGGGATATCGGCTACCGACTGGCGAGACACCGCGTCCTCAAGCAAGGATTCCAGCTCATGGAGAAGTGCGCCCTCGTCAGCCTCGCCTGACTCCCCCGATGCGTTCAGCCGAGGAACGTTCCAGTGCGCCATGCCTGTGACTCTCCGGTCCTGATATTGAACACGAACGCGTGGGCGGGCGGAAGCTTCTTCACGCCCTTCAGTATGCAAAGGTCGCCGGGAACGAATCCCATGGTCAGATAACAATCAAGCGCCTCAGGCTCGATGTGCCGTACAAACGCAGGATCTGCCATCAGCGCCTTGAGTTCGGAGGCAAATCGCAGAACGCCATCAGTCAGCGAGTAGAAGAGCGGCTTTTCCCCCGCTCTATCGCGCGCCATGAAAAGCTGAGCGCGGCGGCCGTCGTAGAGAGCGAAGGCAAACATCCCGTTAAGCCTGGACAGGCAATCGTGGCCCCATTCGCGATATGAGGCCAGAATAACTTCAGTATCGGACTCGGATCGAAAAGCGTAGCCTTTCGATCTTAGTTCGGCCCGGAGCTCGACGAAATTATAGATCTCGCCATTGAAGACGATGCGGAGATCGCCCCCTGCGTCGTCCATCGGCTGATGTCCTCCCGGAGAGAGATCGATTATCGCCAACCCGTCGATGGCCAAGGCCGACCCGCTGGTCCTCTGACCACCATTCTCCGAAATCGTCAGGTCCGCGACGGCAGACAGCATCGCAACCTGCAGCGAGCCAGGTTGAGCTGGAAATGCGGGTTTGCGACGCGATGCCTAGGATGCCACACATGGATGCCTCGTTCTTTGCCGCCCGATGGGGCTTCTGTGGGAATACCAGCTTTCGCGAGCAGGCATCTGTGGCGTTCCTACGTTCTCGGTCGCGAGCAGGTTGGTGTCCAGCGTACCCCTGACTATATATTCCACCCCGCCACCCCGCCACCCCGCCACCCCGCCACCCCGCCACCCCGCCACCCCGCTACCCCGCTACCCCGCTACCACGCGGAACGCAAGTGTCATTTTCGAGCCACCCTGCGGACCTGCTCGGTATGCGTTCGGCGTGACTGGCAGCAGGCGTGTCGGTCGAGGTTTTCACGAAAGCTTCCAGACGAGGCTCGCGCATGCAGTCCTATCAAAGTTTGAGGAGGCAACTTGCTTTGGAGCCGCGGACGTGGCTTGTCACCGGGGTTGCGGGCTTCATTGGCTGCAGCCTGCTCGAGGAGTTGCTGAGGCTGGATCAGCGGGTTGTCGGACTCGACAACTTCGCGACCGGACAGAGAAAAAATCTGGAGCAGGTCGAAGCCACCGTGCAACCGCAGCAGTGGGCGAACTTTCGCTTCGTGGGCGGCGACATACGAGATCTGGATGTCTGCCGGGAAACAGTTCGTGAAGCGGATTACGTTCTCCATCAGGCCGCTCTTGGTTCGGTCCCGCGTTCTATCGAGGATCCCATCCGTACCAATCAGGCGAACATTGACGGGTTTCTCAACATGCTGGTGGCGTCCCGCGACGCGGGTGTGAAGCGCTTCGTGTTCGCCTCTTCAAGCTCGACCTATGGTGATCACCCCGACCTGCCAAAGACAGAGGGCAGGATCGGCAAGCCCCTCTCTCCGTACGCCGTCACGAAGTACGCGAACGAGCTATACGCCGCCGTATTCGCGAAGACATACGGCGTGGAAGCGGTCGGACTGCGATACTTCAATATCTTTGGACCTCACCAGGACCCGAACGGACCGTACGCCGCAGTAATTCCCAAGTGGACGTCAGCCATGCTCCACGGGGAGCCGGTCCATATCAACGGGGATGGCGACACCAGCCGTGACTTCTGCTACATCGCAAACGCCGTGCAGGCCAACATCCTCGCCGCGGTGAGGAATGGAGCAGCGGTCAACGGCGTATATAACGTCGCAGTTGGTGAATCTACGACCCTGAACGAGCTCTATCGCATGATCAGGACTGAGCTCGAATTGCGAGTACCGGGTCTGCGGATCGCCGAGCCTGAGTATCGTGATTTTCGTGGTGGGGACGTGCGCCATTCGCTGGCGTGTATCGACCGGGCCAGGGCAGATCTGGGATATGAGCCGACCCACCGGGCCGGTGAGGGGATGAAAGAGGCCATGGAGTGGTATGTCCGCAATCTTGCGGTCACGAGTGCGTCTTCGTAACGCCAGAACGCATCCGTCGAGTCGGGGCGGCTGACATGACACTCGCGGCAGGTCGACTCGCGCCAGGTGGAGGTCCGCACGGCGTACGCAGGTGCGCCAGTGACAGGAATCCTTGCTTCCCCGTGGTGCAACTATGATAATTGAGCAGCCACCAAAATCTGGGGCTGCTCCAATTCAACGCCAGGGCTTTTGATGCACACTTGCCTGCCGACCTTCTTGGCCGTCGGACGCTACGCCACTTACCGGAGGGTCAGCCGGGCTGTAGTGATCGCGCCTGCGGGCAAGAGTCTGCTCAGCTATTCGGCGACATGCCTGGGTGACAGTTCGCAGGGCGTGCGGTTACTCATCCCCTCAGGGCTACAAAGATGCAGCTTCGACGTGACTGGAGTCGTCCCTCGCTCCGGTCTGACGACCGGTTCCCACTGCACTCGCAAGTCGAGATTCGGTCTTCGTGCGGAAGTCGCCTCGTAGAAATGGAGGAGAAGTCGTGGCAGGAAGTGTATCTGGAGAGATTCTACTCCAGCAAGCCTGGCTGGCTCGACGGCATTACCGAGTTTCACCGGCTGTGTACCGCCTCGATCCCGGCCGGAAGCGCCATCCTGGAAATCGGAAGCGGCCCATCCAACCCGACTTCCCGCTTCTTGAGCACCTTGGGACGAGTGACGGGCGTCGACGTCGATCGGGAGGTGCTCACCAATGATGCTCTCGATACGGCGCTCGTCTTGAGCAACGACACGTATCCCGTCCCCGACGCTGCTTTTGACGCATGCGTGTCCGACTATGTCATCGAACATATGAAGGATCCGCTCCGCCACCTTAACGAAGTGCGTCGGATACTTAAGCCGCACGGTGTCTACGTGTTCCGCACGCCGAACCGGTTCCACTATGTGGCACTTGCGGCCCGGCTCACTCCGCATTGGTTTCACGAGCTCATAGCGAACCGGCTGCGCAACCTTCCTCGCGGAAGCCACGACCCCTACCCTACCCACTACCGGATGAATTCCCGCGGTGCAATCCTGCAGGCGGTTGCCGCGGCAGGCCTTGAAGTCGACACTCTTCGCCTGTTGGAAAAGGAGCCGTGGTACGGGCGTTCCTCCCGCGTGCTGTTTCTCACTTTCATGTTGTACGAGCGGGTGGTTAACCGCTCCGAATTGCTGGCCGGATTCCGCGCCAACCTCCTCGGTGTGCTCCGAAGGGGACCGAGCCCGCAAAACTTATGTACGACGCCGACCCAACACCGGAACGGGCTCCTGTGCGCACTCTGAAACACTTCCGGAAGGGCTCGACCATGCGAGACAGCCTCCGCCGCCTCGCCCGCGACACTGTCATCAATGCGCTTTCTCTGGTGCCGCGTGCCCAGGTCACTAGCTGGATACGATTCCCATACTATCACTATGTTTTTGACGATGAGCGGGTCGGTTTCGCGACGCAGCTCCGCTGGTTCCGCAATCGGGGCGAGTTCATTTCACTCGACGATGCCGTGGCTTGCCTTAAGTCCGGGCAACGAATAGATGGAAGATACTTCTGCATTACCTTCGACGACGGGTTTAAAAATTGCCTGACGAACGCGGTTCCGGCCCTCTCGAACATGGGAGCTACAGCAGCCTTCTTTCTGCCGACCAGGTTCATCGACAGCCCGGTCAATGATCCGGGTTTGATTCGCCGAGTCAGTAACGGTGGTGACAGTGTGCCGGATTTCCTGAACTGGAATGAATGCCGCGCGATGGCGGCTGCCGGCATGACGATCGGCTCACACACCGTCAACCACGTCATCCTCTCGGCGATGGCAGAGGGGGCGGTCGAGCGGGAGCTGCGCGACTCGAAGACCACCATCGAGCGCGAAGTCAGGAAGCCGTGCGATCACTTTTCCTGTCCACGCGGCAGGCCTGGTTTCGATTTCATGCCGGACCGCGAGCCCGGAATTGCGGAGCGCGTGGGGTACCGGTCTTTTCTGACCACACAACGAGGCAGTATCCATCGAATGAGTCGGCCCTTCCTGCTCGAACGGGACCATCTGCTGGCCGAGTGGGGAACTGCTCAACTCCGTTACTTTTTCTCCCGGTAGCGAGGGCAAGTGAAAGTTCAAACGGCCCCCGAAGAAGCCGCTGGGCGTCCAGTCACTGTCCGAGAAGCCGCGCTTGCGGATGCTGTGGAGATCACGCGGCTTCTTCGCAGGCTCGGGCTCGAGTTTCCCTCCGACCCTGACGCCCCCCGCCGAATCTGGGAACGACTGTGGATAAATAACCCCGCTTGGTCTCCGGGCTCGCCGATTGGATGGGTGATGGAATCCGAACATACGCCGGTCGGTTTTTTCGGTACAATCCCCATGCGATACCGCATGAAGGATCGAACGCTCGTCGCGGCGGTCGCGAGCTCCTGGGCGGTGGAGAAGCCCTTTCGCTCACACACCGATGAGTTAGCGCAGCGGTATTTCGATCAACCGCGGGCTGATATGCTTCTGGTTACAACAGCCATAAAGCCGACTGCGCGAATTTTCGCTCGTTACGGTGGGGTTCCCATGCCCCAGCCAACCTATGCCGAGGTCCTTTTCTGGGTACTCGACGCTGCGGGATTTCTGCGTGCCGCGCTCAGGCGCAAGCAGACTCACAGCAAACTGGCAGTAGCCGCCTCAATATTGGCAGCACCAGCCATGGCTGCCGTGATAGGCCTTAAGCGGCACCGCGCAGGCCGCCGGATCGGAGTGGTTGAGCCCGAGATGATCGCGCTCGCGGACGTTGGCGACGATTTTGACGAGTTGTGGCAGCGCAAGGGCGGCGAGGGTCGACTCTATGCCTCTCGCGAGGCGGCTGACCTGCGGTGGCATTTCGGACCCCATGCGGAGGCGGGGACGTTGACAATCCTGCGCTGCCGCCGCGGAGGCCAGCTCGAGGGCTATCTCGTCATGATCCGCGAGGAGGTAAAGAGCATTGGTTTGATTCGAGCGAAGATCCTCGATTTATTCGTCGCCGGAGACGAATCTGTGGTAGTCGAAGGCCTTCTTTCAGCCGCAATTGCTGTTGCGAGAAATGGCAATTGTCACGTTTTGGAAGCGGTGGGGTTCCCCGCAACTGTTCGGACGCAGCTCTGCCGGCACAACCCGTTCACGCGCCGGTTCTCCAGTTTTCCAGTTCACTACATAGCGCATTCCCCCCAATTGCGGGCGGCGCTGCAAGTCGAGGAGGCGTGGTACACGTCGCTCTACGACGGAGACAGCAGTCTGTTTTGACGACACCTTTCACACGCCAGCGAGCATACTCCCTGGACGTAGTGCGCGGCCTCGCTGCCTCATCTGTTCTGGTCCTGCACTGGAGTCTCTGGACGAGTCAGGCGGTCGGCCGTGACGCGCAGAGTACAGCAATCAGCGCCCTGGCGCGGGTGCTGTCACTTGGCTGGAAAGGCGCTGGAATTCACCCGGGCGTGGTCATTTTCATCGTCCTGAGCGGGTTCTGCATCCATCTCCCGGTGGCGGCTGGTCTGGAGCGGACGGAGCGCAGTGGATTCTGGAGCAATTTTGCGCTCAGGCGTTTTGTGAGAATCTACCCTGTCTACGTGGTGGGCTTGGCGCTGGGACTCATGTCCGCGCTTATAGTCGCAGAGCCTTCGATCACACGCGACGGTCTCCTGATTTCGTGGTCTGGTACAGGAGCGCTGGCCCAGCTTGCTGCAATCGCCGGTTCTAGTTGGCCCAAGGACGTCTGGGCCGGAAACGGGCCATTGTCGACCGTGGCCGTGGAGATGCTTCTCTACTGCGCGTATCCCGGTCTGCTCGTTCTCGCTCGACGAATCGGAGCAACGGTGGTCAGCGCTCTTGCCCTACTTCTCTATATAGTTTGGGCATCCCTTGCATTTCACGGCATATCGGCTGAGCTCTTGCACGGTACGTTTCTCGAATTCCTCCTCTATTGGGTTCTTGGCGCCGTAGCGGTGGAGTTCGCCATTTACGAGATGCGAGCACCGGTCAGGAGAACTGGCAGGTGGAGAGTGGCGGCCATTGTCAGTGCATCTGCCTATCTCGCCTACAATCTCCTCATAGAGGTAAGGGGTGCTCATTTCGGTGGTACGCTTCTCCTCGCAATCTGCGCCTCCATCACCCTCGGGCTATTGGTGCTCGAGGAAACACGCCTTGAAACCGATTCGCGTTGGCGCCGGCTCCTGGAAGTCTGCGGGCGGATCGGCGAGCGGAGCTACAGCCTGTACGTGGTTCATACCCCGGTCCTCGTCCTCTTTATCTGGTGGTGGAGCGCGGCGTCTGCACCAGTGGTACGGTGGGGCTCGCTGGGGCTCGTCCTCTTAATGGCGGAACTGTGCTTCCGCGCCGTGGAACGGCCCTGCCACCGGCTCGCGCGGAGGCTGCGGCACGACAGTGTCGCCAACGTCACGAGCGTCCCGGCGGTGTCTCAACCGCGATGAGCGAGTACCTCCTCTCCTCGCTGAGCCTGCTGTTTCTTAGCGGCGCGCTGCTCGGCCTGACCTTTGGGGGGTGGCGGATCGCCAGACGTCGATTCGACGTGCCGATCATCGTGAACCTGATCTTCTTCTTCGTCATCGTCAAGGTAGCATTGTTCTACGCTCTGCCGACACTTCTCAGGATCGCGAGCGACTACCGCTTCGAACGCGAAGATCGAGTCGCCATTACGGAGCTCCCGCTTGTCTATTTGATCGAGGTCATCTCGTGGGCAGCCTGGATGATTGCACTGATCGCGGTATTCAAGATCGTCGGCAAAGGAAGCCGGAAAATAGCGGAGGGCGATTTTTTCTATGCTCGGCTTGCGGAATCGAGAATACTGCTCTGGGTGCTGACATTGGGTGTTCTAGCGGCAATCATACTTCCCTTGGCTGGGCGCGAGCTCAATCCCTTCTTCGCGATTTTCAGCGGGTTATTCGTCTATGCGGGCCTGGCAGCCGGGCCGTTTCTCATGATCCTGGGTCTTAGGTATTACGGAAAAGCCTTGTTCCTCCTGGGCGTCATCTCCTCGATTTTCGGGCTATTGTCGCTTGCCACGCGTGCAGCCGTTGTATCCTTCGCGATGTTCAGCATCTTTCTGTCCTGGTTTGTCCTGCGCCAGAGAACGGCGAAGTTCGTTTTCGCTGGCGCGCTCGTTCTCCTGACTGCGGTCTATTTCACGTTTGGCGGGCTGATCACCGGCGCGTTTGTAGTCGATGAAGAGGGAGGCGTGGCCGTTACAACCGGTATTGCCTCTGAAAAGAAGGGCGCGCGTTCCAGTATGGAGGAGGTCGAATGGCGGTTCGGTGCAGCAACCCGGCATGGCACCGCTTTCATACGGATGTATGATCGCGGCAATCCAGCGGGGTTCAATCCGATCGCAAATTCGCTCTTGGGATTCCTCCCTCGGTCGCTCAATCCGGAGAAGCCTCATCCGAGCACTCTTGACGGCTATGATATCTACTCGCAGGGCAGTTACCTGATCTACAGGGAGATCAACGGACACGATTCCGACTCCATGGTCGACTTCCCGACAGGTGGGCATTTCTATTGGGAGTTTGGCGTCGCGGGTGTACTTATCCTCAGCGCGATCTCCGGGACTTACGTCGCTCTTTGCGCGCATTTTTTCTCCAAGCTTGGCCTTGTCGCTCTGCCGCTAATGGTCGCGGTCTTCAAGCCCTGGGCTTACATGGAACCGAAGATCTGGGTATCCGACATCGCTCTGCAGATCTATCAGATCATTCTCCCTCTAATCTTCGTGGTTTCGATGATCCGACTGGTACGCACGATTTTGAGGCAGACCGATCAGCTGAGCCGAGCGTAGAGCGGCCACGGGTAAAGAAGTATCAAGCCCTTGCGAACCGAGCGGGTCCGGCGTCTCTCGAGAGAGGGCGTCTGGATCCTACTAGGCCAGGTACTGGCCGTCGCCGGTCTGCTGGTTGGCGTGCGCCTGACTACCGAAATGCTCGATGCCGGCGAATACGGCGAGCTGGCACTCGGGATGACTCTGGCCATCCTGATCAACCAGATTGTTCTCGGACCTCTGCTCAACGGGGTGACCCGGTTCTACACACCGGCGGCCGAGCAAGGCGAGCTGCGAGGTTATCTGCGCGCCGTCCGCCGTCTTTTCTCGGAGTCAGCAGGGATCATTGCGCTGGTAGCCGTCCTGACATTCGCGGGGCTGCTGATCACGGGCCGGGCGCAGTGGATCGCCCTCGCGGCGGCGGCGTTCGTCTTCGCGATGCTCAGCGGATACAGCTCCATTCTGAACGCCGTTCAGAATGCCGCTCGGCGGCGTTCCATCGTAGCGCTTCATCAGGGGGCTGAGTCATGGGCTCGTTTCGGCGCGGCAGCAGTTTTGATGCTGTCGGTGGGGGCCACGAGTTCCGCGGCGATGGCCGGCTATGCGATGGGAAGCGCTCTCGTGCTGTGCTCGCAGTACCTGTTCCTTCGCAAGATCAACCAGGGAGATCAAGGCAGTGTGGACGCATCCGCGCGCGCCTGGCGGCGGAGTATGTGGGAGTATTCCTGGCCTTTCTCGGCCTATGGAATGTTCACATGGGCTCAGCTGGCTTCAGATCGATGGGCGCTGGAGCTTTTTTCGACCACCGGAGACGTGGGATTGTACGCCGTACTCTTTCAGCTTGGTACCTACCCGGTTGCGATGGCCACCACGATGGCGATGCAGCTGTTCATTCCCATATTGTACCAGCGAGCGGGGGATGGCACAGACAGGCGCCGAAATGCTGGCGTGAACAGGCTCAGCTGGCGCCTTGGCTGGATGGCGCTGGGCGTGACCGGCGTCGCCTTTCTGCTATCTCTTGTACTGCACGGGTTGATCTTTCGGATTTTCGTAGCGCCCGAATATCGGTCGGTGTCGCATCTGCTCCCCTGGATGATGCTTGCTGGAGGAGCATTTGCGGCCGGACAGGCCATTTCCTTTGACCTGATGAGCCAGATGAAAACCCGCAAGTTGATCCCGGTCAAGGTCGTCACCGGCATGCTTGGTATCGCTGCGAACTTCGCCGGTGCATATTGGTATGGGGTCGCCGGTGTCGTCGGCGCCGCAATCGTTTTCTCCATATCCTATCTTGTGTGGATGGCGGCGCTTTCGAAACATGAGGCTGGAGGAGAACGCAGGTAGGTGCCGGCAAATTCATGCAGAGCCGGCGAATTGACCTTCGACGGAGACCCGAGAACCTGATACAGAAAACGCTGGTCACGGGCGCCAATGGTCTCATTGGAAGCGAGGTGGTTTCTCATTTCGCGTTCGAAGGACACGATGTTCACGGCCTCGATAATAACATGCGGGCGGACTTCTTCGGTCCGCAGGGAGACACTCGCTGGAATCAGGCGCGCCTTCTCCGCCAGTACCGAAATTACCGGCACCACGAAATCGACTTGAGAAACCGGGAAACGGTCGTCGCCCTGTTGCGGATGTTGCGACCAGAGCTTGTTGTACACTGCGCTGCTCAGCCAAGCCACGACCTCGCAGCCTCGCGGCCCTTCGACGATTTCGACGTGAATGCCGTCGGAACTCTAAACCTGCTTGAGGCAACCCGGAGACACGCGCCAGAGGCAGTGTTTGTCCACATGTCGACCAACAAGGTTTACGGCGACGCCCCCAATGAGATCGATCTTGTCGAGCTCGAGAAGCGGTGGGACTACGCAGATCCCGCCTACGCAAAGGGAATTCCCGAAACCTTCCGCATCGACCGATCGAAGCATTCGCTTTTCGGTGCCTCGAAGGTAGCCGCCGATGTCATGGTTCAGGAGTACGGTCGTTATTTCGGAATGCAGACCTGCTGTCTTCGCGGCGGTTGCCTGACTGGTCCGAGTCACTCAGGCGTCGAGCTGCACGGTTTCCTCAGCTATCTGGTCAAAGTCAATCTCGAAGAAAAGCTATACCGGGTCTTTGGGTACAAGGGCAAACAGGTTCGCGATAATATCCACTCTCACGATGTCGCCACGTTCATCGCCGCATTTGCGGCGAACCCCCGCAGCGGCGAGGTTTACAATCTCGGTGGAGGACGCCGGAATTCATGCTCGATTCTGGAAGCGTTCGACATGGTGGAGCTCCTGACCGACAAGAAAATGATCTACGAATACGTCGAGAAAAATCGCGAGGGAGACCACATCTGTTACATATCCGATCTCGGAAAGATGAAAAATCATTATCCCGGCTGGGATATCACGATCACTCTTGAAAGAATCTTCGAGGACATCGTGGAGGGCTGGTACGGACGCCATGCGTAAGCCACGCAAGATAGTCGTCAGGCTCAAGGGAGGGCTGGGTAACCAGATGTTCCAGTATGCGGCCGCTTTTGCCGTGGCCGCAAGAAATGGCATGGAGCTGGTGGTCGACACGAGGACCGGGTTCGCCAGGGACCGGTTGTATCGGCGGAGTTTTTCCCTGGACAAGTTCAACGTCAGTGATCGCCACGCGTCATTCTATGAGCAAATGCCTTTCTGGCTGGAGGCGATCGCCGACCGGTTTATTCCTCGAGCACGAGATTTCTCCGGGAACCGGCCATGGGGTCTGCACATCGTCGAGAAGCAATTCCAGATTTACCCGGAACTAATATCGCGGAGATACGATCGCAGCATCTGGCTCGATGGGGGCTGGCAAACCGAGAAATACTTCGAAGAGATGGGTGAGCCGGTCGCGGACAGGTTCAGGATCCCCGAACCCCGGGAAGAGAAATTCGTCGCGCTCGTCAGTGAGATAAGGCAGCGAAACGCGATCGCGATAGGGATTCGTCTTTACGAGGAAGCACCGCCGGGCGCGCACGACGCGGCACCCTTCTCGTTCTACGAACAGGCGGCGCGCAGGGTCGCAAATGATGTCGAGAACCCGGTGTTCTATCTGTTCTGCACGATGCGCGAGCCGATAGACGGCAAACTCGACCTTCCCGGTGATATCCGTTACGTCACGCACGACGACGGCTACACCGGGGAGCTCAACAGGCTTTGGTTGCTGACCCGATTCCGGTGCCACGTTATCTCGAATAGCTCGTTCTACTGGTGGGGCGCTTGGCTGGCCGAAAAGACGCTGCCGGAAGTAAGAGTCTGGGCGGCTGATCTCTTCCCGAATCCGGAAACGATTCCCGAGCGGTGGGAGCAGTTGGAGGTCTTGGGTCCGAAAACAGTTCAGGAGAGGTGCCGCTCCCCGAGCTCGGTGCAGGAGGCCCGATGAGTTTCGCCCAACAACGCCTCATTCGCTCATGCCGCTTCGACAGGTTCAGCATGCAGGCCACCGAGCGGCGTAGCTTGGACTAGACCGGATTCAGCATGAACCGGCGAAGCTTGGACTAGACCGGATTCAGTATGAACCGGCGAAGCTGGGTTCTAGCGTACGCATGCGCAGTGGAGATGGGAACTTGGAGCTGGTTCAAGGGGTCGCTGGAGCTCTCGACTATGGCAAATCCAACTGGTGTGGGGCAGGAAGCCTCCTCCCCAAGAAGCTTCATCAGACAGGTGCGGAAAGTGAAGTCCAAGGAAGTTTACCCCGCGACTGTTCGCCCTGATTCCCTCACACCGAGTCTCAAACACAGTCTGTTCGCGCTATGTGGATCGCTTCAACGGCGACAATGAGACGGATCCGGAAGTGAACGGAGAGTACTTGTTTGTGCGCAGCGAGTTGCCGAAGCTGAACCGGGGGATCGTATTCGACGCGGGGGCAACGTTGGAAACTGGGCGAGGTTCGCGCTGGGCATCAATCCACGCATCAATCTCCACTGTTTCGAGCCGAGCAGGGCGACCTACGCGAGGCTGGCCCAGCGACACTGGCCGGAAGATGTGCGGCTGAACAATGTTGGCCTGGGAGATGCCGAGGGCGTACTGGACCTAAATGTTGTAGAATTGGAATCAGGAATGAATTCCGTGTATCTACGGCGGGGGGTGGAGGGGGTCGAAAACCGCTCGATCGAGAGAATTAACGCTACCACGATCGACGCATACTGCCGGCGCAATGCGGTGCCCCGGATCGACCTCCTCAAGGTTGTCGTCGAGGGGCACGAATGGTTGTATTCGAAGGCGCGGGCGAGGTGCTGGCCAGGGCGCGTGTAGGCAGAATACAGTTCGAATACGGGGGTTGCATCTGGATGCACGCGTGAGCCTAAGGGATATTTGGGAATTGCAGGAACAGCATGGAATCGCCATGTCAAAACTGTATCCCAAAGGCCCCGTCATGGAGAAATACAGACAGAGTCTAGATACGTTCAAATACTCCAACTGGCTCGCCGTTCGCAGGAATGAATCCGTTGATGCCGCCGGATCGCGTTGACACGGCGTAGATTCCACACGGGCTCGCCGACAATGATAACTGCCGCTGGAGACCCTGCGTGACACGTGTTGCCCCGCGGTGCATCGGGGGGTTCTTACGTTGGCTGATCGAACGAACTGATACCCACAACGACCCATTGGCTCATGCTGCTTCGAGGTGTTCAGCGCGCTTTCAAGGATCTCGCCTTTCGGACTCCAGCGGCGCGGTTTCTCATGCCCCGTTACCACTACAATTTCCGACCCGCCCAGCTCGGGTTTCTGGTATCCATGCTCGACGAGGTAAGGTCCGTAGACGGCGCGGTGGTTGAAGTAGGGTGTTTCGCCTGCGCCACGACGATCTATCTACGAGAACATCTCGCGGACCTCGGCAGGCGCAGGCGCTATGTCGCGATCGACACGTTCGACGGGTTCCTCGCGGCCGACGTCGGCCACGAGATCCGCGTGCGCGCGCCGGTCATCGAGCGCCGAAGCCTGGACTACACGGGATTTAGCATGAATCGCCGAAGCTGGGTCGAGCGTTCACTCGCGCTCAGCGGACACGGGGACGTGGAGTTGGTTCAAGGGGACGCTGGGGCTCTCGACTATGGCCAGTTCGCGCCGATCGCATTTGCGCTGATCGACGTAGACCTATACCGACCCGTGTCGCGGGCGTTGAACTCGATCGCGCAGTTCATGACGCCGGGTAGTAGGATCGTCGTCGACGACTGCCATCCGGACAACGTCTTTGACGGCGCCCTTCAGGCGTACACTGAATGGTGCGGAGAGAACTACCGGCAGCCGGAGATAGTGCACGAAAAACTCGGCGTAATCCGCTTTTAAACCTCATGAGCCCTCGAAGCAACAGGCTTACGGCCATTATGGCCTGCTACAACTCATCCGAATACCTCGACGAAGCCATCAGCAGCGTGCGGGGCCAGACGCTGCGAGATCTGGAGCTGATCGTCATAGATGATTGCTCTTCCGACGACACACTTGAGATCGCCAGACGGCACGCGGCAGCAGATGGCCGC
This sequence comes from Gemmatimonadaceae bacterium, assembly GCA_037721215.1. Classification (NCBI taxonomy): domain Bacteria; kingdom Pseudomonadati; phylum Gemmatimonadota; class Gemmatimonadia; order Gemmatimonadales; family Gemmatimonadaceae; species Gemmatimonadaceae bacterium. The sequence goes on along the minus strand of JBBJNV010000011.1, from coordinate 16,692 downwards.
GTTGTCGTGATATCGCTCCCGGTTAATTCGGGTCCGGCGGCAGCGCGAAACGCAGGAATCCGGGCGGCTTGCGGAAAGTGGCTGGGTATTCTGGATTCGGACGACGTCGCCATCGCCACCCGGTTCGAGGAACAGCTGGCACTCGCAGAATCTGGGAACGACGTGGTGATGATAGGCGCCGGCTTCATCTCCATGGACAGTCGTGGCGAGATGATAAAGCAGCATAGCTATCCCACAAATCATCGGGCGCTCGTGCGTCGCCTGCATGCGCTACAGCCTTTCCTGCCTCATTCGTCGATGATATACCGCCGGGACGCAGTGGCGCGGGTCCGGGGGTTCAACGCGAGATTCGTCCAGTCGGAAGACTACGACCTGTGGCTGCGCCTTTCGGAGGTTGGAAGGCTTGGAGCGTTGACTAAGCCGCTCGTAAAATGCAGAAAGCATGGGAAGAACATTTCCAACATCGACGGAGGAGATCTTCAGACCCGGTACGGCATCGTCGCGGTGACCTGTCACTTTCTTCGGCGACATGGATTCACTGACCCTTCCACGAGCGACGATGTAACGGCCTGGCGCGAGTTTATGAAATGGCTGGACGAACGACTGCTCGAGGAGCGGGCATATGAAAGAAGTCGAGCGTGGATTGATGCTCGCGCGGAATTCTTTGGCACTGAACATAGATTGGCGGGCGCGGTAAAATCGGGTGTGCGTCTTCTCCGGTCGGGGCACGTCACGTCCCTCGTAGCCCATAGGCTGTTCGGCTCTTCGCTGCCGAAGCTGCTCGCGCGGCAATGGATGACGCGGTCATGTGCGGCATCCTAGGAATCGCTTCGCGGACACCGATTCCCGAGATCTTCTTCCAATCCTGGCGCGGCCGCTCGATGAGCCGATTGTGAATTCGTTGATGATTCCCACCTATTTGGTCAGCCGGCTCGTCCACGAGCACTGCACCGAATTTGCCCTTGGGAAGCTTCCATCGCGGCTCAACGCCACTGCCAATAGTCGCAAAGTCCAGGCTAAGCTTCCACGTTGAATTAACCGAACTTCTGCGCTGCCCCGAAACAGGGCAACAGCTCCTTCGGGAGCAGGCAAAGTACCGCGACGGACGCATCCATACAGGATGGCTTGCCTCGGCGGATCGACGGCATCACTGTCCAGCGCGGGACTTCGTTCCACGGTTCGTCGTGGCGTCGAACTATACGGACAGCTTCGGAATGGTGTGGAACAAATTCCCGCACACCCAGCTGGACAGCCACTGGGGGCACCCGATTTCCGCGAATCGGTTCTGGACGGCAACGGACTGGACTTCACGCGACATCGCCGGAAAATGGGTGCTTGACGCTGGGTGCGGCGCTGGCCGGTTCGGCAGACACCAGCCTCCCTTAGTCGGTCAGTGCCCCGGTCGGGATGAGGAGAGGGTCACCCGGGTCTAATAACATACGTTAATTACATTAGCTGGCGAGCGGTGTTGCAGCAGGATGGGACAGTCGTCCGTCATGTAGTACAAGAGACTTGCAGCACTGCTCCGCCGCCCCGAGAGGAGCCGCGGCCACGGGGATGGCGTTGCGTGAAGGCTACGTTTGTGATATACTCTTCCGCACTCACGCCATGGGAACAAACCACCAGTCTCTCGCGCAACAGGCGCTCGAACTCGACGTACTGTCGTCGGCGATCAGGCATGACCTCACGAAATGCGAGGTATGCGCTGACTATCAGCAGGAATACGTCGCGTTTGCGCGCGAAGCGCTCCCGGAGCTTGCGCGCGCCTACCTGAAGGTCGCTGAGCAGGCTGATGAAGCGCTCGAAAAGGCGACGGCGCGACGCGAGTTCCTCACTGAGCTGCATCACGAGACCGACTCGCTGCACCGCGAGCTCGCCAGCCGCAACGCAAGGATCGAGGAGCTGCAGCAGGAGCTTGCCGCCCACGCGAAGTTCGCGGTGGAACTGCGGTCTGAAGTTGCCGCCCACGAGTCCAGGCTCGAGGAACTGCGGCGCGAGGAGTTGCGGCCCGACTCGGAGGCGCGAAAGAGCGAGGCCAATGCGCTCGAACAGCAGCATCAGGCTCACGAGGCCCGTCTTGAGGAGTTGCAACGGGCTTCGAGCGCCCTGAAGGCCACGCGCGATGCAATTCAGCGCAAGATGAACGAGCAGACATTCATCGCTCTTCTGCTGCAGAAAGAGTTGGTCGACCGCACAGTGGAGATCGATGATCTCAAAAAGGAACTAGAGGTTCGTGGATCCCGGATAAGCGAGCTCGAGAGTGACTTACGTGCCCGCGATGTAGAGGTCGAAGCGCTGAAGCAGGAGTTGGCTGAACGCGTTCTCCGGATTGAGGAATTGCAGCGTGCCTCCAGCACCTGGGAAGCCGAGAGCGAAGCGATTCAGCGGAGGTTGAACGAGCAGACACCACTGGCTCAGGCGCTTCAGACAGAGCTGGATGCTCGCACCGCGGAGATCGATGCGTTGACGCGGGAGAGCGAGGTTCGCGCCGCGGGTTTCGACGTGTTGAAGCGGGAGAGCGAGGTTCGCGCCGCAGAGTTCGATGCGTTGAAGCGGGAGAGCGATATTCACGCTGCAGAGGCCGGCGGGCTGAAGCAGGAGTTGGCTGAACGCGTTCTCCGGATTGAGGAATTGCAGCGTGCCTCCAGCACCTGGGAAGCCGAGAGCGAAGCAATTCAGCGGAGGTTGAACGAGCAGACACCAGTCGCTCAGGCGCTTCAGACAGAAGAGTTGCATCTCGCCTTGCGGGCGCGCGACGCTGACAACGAGGCGCTGAAGTGGGAACTGAACGCGGGTCTGCAAAGAATGGCCGAGCTGGAGGAAGACATGCAGCGAATCTCACGGGCCCGCGAGATCGAGACCGATGCATTGCGTACGGAGCTCGACACCGGCAAGGCGAGAATTGATGAACTGCAGCAGGAGCTGCTCCAGAGCTCTAGCGCCCGAGAGGCGGAAATGGAGACGCTCCGGCGCGATCTTGACTCCCGGGTGCCCGTCACCGAAGCGCTGAAACGAGAGTTGAATGCTCAATCGGCTCGCATCGAGGAGCTGGAACAGAGTGGGGACGCCGGTGCCTCGCGGATCGAGGAATTACAGAGGGAGCTGGAGCGGCAGCCCTTGCGGCAGCCCTTGCGGCAACCCTTGCGGCAACCCGAGCGGCAGCCATCCAGAAGGGGCTGGCTCCGCTAGCCTGAGATCCACCAGTCGGAGTTCAGCCGACCTCCGCGCGTTCACAAGTCAAAAGTTCTACCTCTTAGTGCCGCCGCGGGACGTGAGGCGGGCAGGGCAGCGGTTACCGAGGGCGCGCTACTTCGAAGATTCCGCGGCCGACGCCGCCACCGGAGCTAGAGCCCGCGATGCCGCTTTTGTTACGCACCTCACCGCCGAATCGCCGTTGTTGACGGTTGACAGCAAAACAGAGGCTCGCGTAACTTCAACCGGGCAAATATGACTATGATGTCATGACCATAGACATCCAGGGTTTCCGTGAGCCAGAAGCGCCAAACCAAGCCGAAAGTGACCCGCAAGCCCCAGACGCCGACAATAGCCGCGGGTGAGTTCAAGGCCATATGTCTCGAATTGATGGACAAGGTCAAGGAGCGTCACGCTGAGTACATCGTCACCAAGCGGGGCAAGCCGGTTGCAAAGCTCGGCCCGGTCGACTCCGTGTCGCCGAGCCCATTCGGTTTCCTGCGTGGGACGGTCCTCGACTCACGTGACATTGTGAAGCCGGACTTCGAGGCATGGACCGAGTCGGTGTCCGATCCGCTGGCCGCTGGCTGAGACCGGAGTCACCGCGAAAACAAGGGACACCCGCGGGAAACCCCGTGGCGATATGGTGTGGCGACCGGCCGCCCGGCCTGACTACGATGGTCCACTTCTGCTCGACACCCACATGTGGGTGTGGATGCTCGAAGGCAACATCGGCCGAATGTCACCGAAATCGGTCGCCCTCATGGAACGGGCCGCTGCATCCAGACAGCTTTACGTCTCCGACATATCCTTTTGGGAAGTGGCCGTGAAGGCCGCGAAGGGGAAACTATTGCTATCGCTCGATCCGGCGATATGGCTTCGCCAGGCTGAGAACGCGCCAGGCGTCAGCTATCTGCCGACTGATCGGACGATTCTGATTCTCAGCGCGCAGCTGCAAGGCGAGCTCCACGGTGATCCCGCTGACAGGATACTGATTTCGTCAGCGCAGTTACACGGGATTCCGCTTGTGACGGTGGATGCTCTGATGGTCGGATACGCCCGCTCCCGGAACGGCGTTCCGGTGTGCGACGCTCGCAAATAGAGTTTCGCAGTAGCCGCGATACCGGGGGGGGGAATGAGACAGGATCGCCCCACTCGGCCACGAAGGGTCTTCGGCGCGCTGATCGAATCGTATGAACGAATCGAACATGAGCGGCGCCATCGGACTGACGTTCTGAGGCGCAGAAGTGAGAGTCCCTGGTGAGTCATCGTGAGGCCTTGATCGGGCCTCGCCGATGATCCGGCGCGATTCAGGATACCGTACCCGGTACATTCGTACCGACTCGCCGTGGATTCTCTACCGCACCGTACATACCGCCGACGACCGCTCCATAAAGCAGGTGCTCGACAACGAACAACGCGGTGAACACCGCTCCCATGTTCATGAGGAATGCTCCAGGAGCTGGCATTTGCTCGGGAATCATTGGATGCACGGCCGGAATCATCCCCATCACCATTCCGGCGATGACGATGTGCACCAAAGCGAACGCCAGCCCGATCCCAACGCCGGCGCGATGAGTTACACGCTCGAATCCCCATGCGTAAATGAGTGCGATCAGAACCGATAGCACCATATGCATTACGAAACCCGCGAGCCACGCGGCACCGCCGGGCGGGCTCACGACCATGGTGCCGAGCATCATTTCAGCGTTCAGATCCATGCCGAGCTGTCGTGCTGTCCAGGCGAGCGCCGTCATCACGAGACCGCCGATCGCGCCGGCGAGGATAGCTCTTCCGGTTTTCATGCTTCCTCCTCGAATGTGAAAAAATACCGACACCTGCGTGACTGGGTTCACCGAGCGTCGGCGCCTCCGCGAGCAGTTCAGTCAAGTCCAGCGGCTGTCGGGTTTCGTCTCACATACTGTGCGGTTTGTCCGGATCTGCTGCACCTGGTTCCGCCTGGAACCGCAGGCCGTTGACATAGGGACTCGAGCGGTCGCCCCCCTTGAATGCCATCGCTGTTTTCGCGTAGAAGGCCCGTGCGTCGGCCACGGTCCGCTGCCCAGTGATGATATCGTGCGCGAGGTTGAGAGCCAGGAAGTTCATCGGCTCGAGATCGCACTGTGCCGACATCTCCCCTCGTGTGCGGTGTACCCAGACGCTGCCATCGTATTCGTGGAGTTGATTCACCTTGCCCGACGGCACTGTGTGTCTCACCGTCTGGGTTAGATAGTCCATGTGCGGCATCGGAAAGTTGTGAGGCACGGCATCGCGAAGTACCATGGTGCTCGTAAAGGGACCCGTGCCATGCCAGACGACCATGCGATCGGCAATCACGGCCGGCTGTCCGTATTTTGTCGTCATCATCGTGATTGTCTCGCGCTGCTTCTCCGGCCACGATGAGAGCATATTGGCCATGCCATTGACGCCTCCGCCGGAACCGCCTTGTGTTCCCGATGCACATCCTGCCATCGCGATGATCGAAGCAAAAAACATCGGACGAGTCAAGCGTCGAGTCTGAATCGTGAGCATGTGGCCTCCTTTGAAGTGGGTGCTGGCGAAGTCTGGGGTACCCATGGTGTCGCAGCGGCGCGCGAATGGGGGAACCCTGCAACGCATTTGCAAGTGACGGGCCATTCTGGTGATGTAGAAGTGTATCAGATTGGGATGAATTAGCGGATCTGGTGATGTAACGAGGGGTGAGCGATATCGCCCCTGCAAGCTATTTACACTTTGAAACGCAGTGCCCACCAAGCGGAGAGGTATGACTTGATGGATCAACGCAGAGAGATCACCGATGTGCTTCGACAGCGGATCGTAAGCGGGCTTCATCTGGGCATATTGAGCCCTGGAGACCGCTTTGCGAGTACGCGTGACATCGCCGAGGAGTTTGGGGTCGCGCCACGAACCGCGATGGCGGCCTACCGCACCCTCGAAACCGAAGGCCTTATAGAGCGCCGGGAGCGGTCCGGAATCTACATTGCGGCCGCGCGGGTGCCTGAAGGTGCGATGCTCACGCAGCTCGCCGGCTGGTTGGTCGAGGTGCTCGTGGAGGCACGTGGCCGCGAGATCCCGCCGATTGGGTTTCCGGAGCGCGTCCGCCGGTGCCTCGAAACTCTCCGCATGCGGGCCGCATGTATTACCGGAAATCATGACCAATATCACGAACTGTATTCGGAGCTCAGAGAGGACTACGGTATCGAGAGCGACTCGATCGACGCGGAAACCTTAGAGGGCCGGGCAGCTCAGACAACGCTGACGCGAACAGACCTGATCGTCGCCACGTCCCTGCACGCGACGCTTGCGCAACAACTCGGAGCCAAGTGGCGAAAGCCGGTCGTGGTCACGCGGCTGCGGAGGGATATCATGAGCAATCTCACCCAGAGCCTCAAAAAGGGGCCGGTCTACTTCCTGGCTACCGATCCGAGATTCGGCGAAGCCCTCCACACCATTTTTGCTCCCGCGGGACTCGAGAAGAATGTCCGTCTCGTGATTGTGGGGGCCGGACTGCCCACCGTTCCGGAAGGGGCCCCGGTGATGGTCATGCGAAGCGCGGTAGCCAGTATCGCCGGGACAGCGCTTGCCGGGCGCGCTACGGTGAATCAGAGGGTTTTTTCGTCGGAGACGGCACGCGAGCTGCTGACCGTAGTTGTCAGGGCCAACATGGCGGCTCTGATGGGCCGACTCAACGACCCGGCCGGTTGAGGGTGGCTGGGCAGGACAACTCAACAGTTAGCGGTGGATTGTCCAACAGCATCTGTTAAGACAAGGCAGTGAATTCAGGGCGCGTGGATCGATCGCTCCATTAAAGCCCGGAGTGCAATCGGCAAGCGTCGGGGCCGAGTTCGGATCTCAAAGAGGGACTTCGTACTGAGAATTCATGGCCTGTTATGGGTTCTCAGTTCACTGTCAATACCGGCCGCTACGAACCGCTGCGGATTACTCCGGACTACATACAGCCAGATTGATGGGTGACACTTCTAACGGCGTATGACTATTGACACCCCGTCCATTGACTCCCATCCGAAGCCGAGTAAATTGATAAGGCTACACCACAACTCAACGCCGGAAGCTACGAACACCGGCGCGCCTCGAGTCCCCATCCGCGTTCCAGTTGCGGGTGCACCCGGCGGCAGCGGATGGATACCGGCCCTTTATAGGGCGCCAGGTCCAGCCGCGTTTTTGTTGAATGTGGCCAGAGCAAGCGCCATCACGCAGTGAAGCTATCCCGAGGTCAATCCACATGGCAGGCAGAATTCGCATCCGTCTCAAGGCGTTCGATCACGCAGTGATCGACCAGGCGTCAGCAGACATCGTCCGTACGGCGGAAAAGACGGGTGCTCAGGTATCGGGGCCCATTCCGCTCCCGACGAAGACAAAGCGCTGGACGGTGCTGCGCTCCCCGCACGTGGACAAGAAATCCCGCGAGCAGTTCGAGCTCAAGACGCACAAACGGCTCATCGACATTCTCGACAGCCGCGCTGCGACAGTCGATGCGCTCACCAAGCTGGATCTCCCGGCTGGCGTCGACGTCGAAATCAAGGTCGAGTAGAGAACGATGATTGGCATAATTGGAAAGAAGGTCGGGATGACCCAGATCTTCAACGCACTCGGCCAGCAGATCCCGTGCACGGTCGTCGAAGCGCCGCCCAACCCGGTCACCAAGGTGATCGAGAAGGAGAAGGCGGGCTTCGCCTCAGTCGAGCTGGGTTATGGCGAGCAGCGCCTGGCGCGCGAGTCGAAGAAAAACGAGCGCACTCCACGCGGCCGCAGGGCGAACAAGGCTGAAGTGGGTCACGCCGCGAAGGCTGGTCTCACCACCGCGCCGCGTGTGCTCCGCAGCTTCCGGATCGACGACGGCCCGGGCGGCAAGAATGCAGAAATTCCCACGTACGCACTTGGCGACAAGGTGACGGTCGAAATCTTTGCGATCGGCGACGAGGTGAAGGTCACCGGTACTTCAAAGGGCCGCGGATTTCAGGGCGTGGTGAAGCGCTGGGGCATGCACGGTGGGCCAAATACCCACGGTAACACCAAGCACCGCCGGCCGGGTTCCATCGGCGCGGGCACGAATCCGTCACGAGTCATCAAGGGCAAGCACATGCCCGGTCACTACGGCGATCACCGCCACACGCAGATGAACCTCCGCATCGAGAAGATCGACACCGAACGGAATCTGATCTACATCCGCGGCTCGATCGCCGGCCCCACCAACGGCATCGTTCTCGTGAAGAAGCAGGGTTAGAGGAATGGCCGAGAATACTTCAATGAATGCAGCCTCATACGATTCCGCGGGTGGTGCGCGCGATGCGTTCGCACTGCCCGGCGATCTGTTCGACGGTACGATCAACATGCCGGTGATGCACCAGGCGGTCAAAGCGTACCTCGCGAACCAGCGCCAAGGCAACGCTTCGACCAAGACCCGCGGTTTCGTGATCGGTGGCAATGCCAAGCCCTGGAAGCAAAAGGGCACCGGTCGTGCGCGACAGGGTTCAATCCGCGCGCCGCAGTGGGTTGGCGGTGGCACCGTGTTCGGCCCGACGCCGCGCAGCTACGCGCAATCGGTCCCGCGCAAAGTCAGAGCACTTGCCCGGAAGAGCGCGTTCAATGCCCGCGCTCGCGAGAACGCGGTCATCGTCATCGACGCATTCGATTACAAGTCTCCCAAGACCTCCCAGCTGCTCGGCCTGCTGAACACGCTCGGCGTCGGGGACAGGAAAGTCCTCATCCTGACCGATGGAGTGAATCCGAACGTCTACATGAGCGGGCGGAACCTGCCCCGCACTCACGTGCTCCCGTACTCGGATGTGTCGACATATCACCTGCTTTGGTCGGACGTGGTGATCGTCGAGTCTGGAGCGTTTGGGGCGGGTGTTACGGACACCGAGACCACCGAGACCACCGAGGAAGCTCAAGGGGAAAGAGCAGACAAGGCGGAAATAGCGGTAAAGGCGGAACCGGCGCGAAAGAAGTCTGCAAAGCGCACGAGAGCGGCAAAGAAGGTCACGAAATCCGCGACCAAGACTACTACGGCCGCGAAGAAAACTGCGCGGACCGCAAAGAAGGCGACCAGGACGGCGCGAAAGGCAACCCGGAAGGCGGTGGCGAAGACTGTCGGCCGCAAGACGGCTGCGAAGAAAACCGCGGCCAAGAAGAAGCCAGCTACGAAACGCGTCGCAAAGAAAACCACGAAGCGCGTGGCCAAGAAGAAGGGGAGGTAGACAGTGAGCTCACTTTATCGCACGGTCGTCCGCCCGATCGTCACCGAGCAGTCATCGGTGGCGTACCAGGAGCGCGGCGAATACACGTTCCGCGTCGCCAGTGACTCGACGAAGACGTCCATCAGGACTGCTATCGAGCAGCTGTTCGGCGTGAAAGTCACCGGTGTCTGGACATCCAACCAGCGTGGCAAAGCTCGCAAGGTTGGCAAGTCCGCCGGTCGGCGGCCGCATTGGAAGAAGGCCATCGTCAAGCTTCGCGACGGTGATTCCATCGACATCTTCGAGGGTTAGGTCATGGGAGTTCGTCAGTTCAAGCCAGTGACCAAGAGCTCGCGTTTCCGCAGCGTTTCGGATTTCGCCGAGATTACGCGCACGACGTCTGAGAAGTCGCTTACCGCGCCTCTCAAGAAATCGGGCGGACGCGACAATCATGGTCACATCGCGATGCGCCGCATCGGCGGCGGTCACAAGCGCCAGTACCGCATCATCGACTTCAAGCGCAACAAGCACGGCATGCAGGCGACGGTGGAGCACATCGAGTACGATCCAAACCGCTCGGCGCGGATTGCGCTCGTGGTCTACGAGGATGGTGACAAGCGTTACGTGCTGCATCCGAAAGGTCTTTCGGTTGGGGACAAGATTGTCTCGGGCTCCGGGGTTGACACACGGCTGGGCAATGCGCTTCCGCTTCGTGAAGTACCGCTGGGTACCGACGTGCACAACGTCGAGCTGAAGCCGGGCAAGGGCGGCCAGGTCGCACGATCCGCGGGGACGTCGGTCGAGGTCGTCGCCAAGGAAGGCGATTACGTCACGGTTCGCATGCGCTCGACCGAAATGCGTCTCATCCACGGCAGCTGCCTCGCGACTATCGGTGTCGTCGGCAACTCCGAGCACGAGTTGCTCTCGCACGGAAAAGCCGGCAAAAGCCGGTGGCTTGGCAAGCGCCCGAAGGTTCGCGGTGAAGTCATGAACCCGGTCGATCACCCGCACGGTGGACGTACGCGCGGTGGACGCAACGTCGTGGACAAGTGGGGGAATAAGGAAGGCGTGAAGACGCGCAACAAGAAGAAGCCGTCAGAGCGTCTCATCGTACGCGGCCGCAAGCGCGGCAAAGCGACGAAGTAGCCACAAACAACGGATATCGTAAATGGCGAGAAGCGTTAAAAAGGGGCCGTTCATTCAGGACGCGCTGCTGAAAAAAGTCGACACGATGAACTCGAACAACGCGAAGCGGGTGATCAAGACCTGGGCGCGATCGAGCACCATCATCCCTGACTTCGTCGGCCACACCTTCGCGGTGCATAACGGCAACAAGTTCATTCCAGTGTACGTCACGGAGAACATGGTCGGCCACAAGCTTGGCGAGTTTTCGCCGACGCGGTTGTTTCGTGGCCATACCGGATCGAAGGCCACCGACAAGAAGGCTGGCGGCGTGCCGAACAAGGGCGGGAAGTAGCGATGGCGGCGCGTAAGCAGGGAGGCAGGAAGGGAACTGGGGGCGCGGAGAAGAAAGCGAGCACCGGAAAATCCGCCGCCCGCAAGACCGCGGCTAAGCAGTCGACAGCCGGAGCGACGGGCGCCCGGAAAACGACGACGAAGAAGACGGGCGCTCGCAAGGTGGCGAAGTCCGCTCCTGTAATGGCCGATGTCCGCGCAATTCAGCGTGGCACACGCCAGTCGCCGTACAAGATGCGTCTCGTGATCGATCAGATTCGCGGCAAGAACGTGAATGAGGCACTTGGCCTTCTCAAGTTCTCCAAGAAGCACGCTGCGGTTCAGATCGCAAAGACGCTGAACAGCGCGGTCGCAAATGCCGAGTACAAGGCGCGTGAAGCGAATGAGTCACTGGACGTCGATACGCTTTTCATCAAGCACGCGATTGTAAACGAAGGTCCGAAGATCAAGCGGTTCATGCCCGCGGCCCAGGGGCGCGCAACTCCAATTCAGAAGCGCACGAGCCACATCCACATTGTCGTCGGCGCGAAGGAAGGCAAGTAATGGGACAGAAGACACATCCGATCGGCTTCCGTCTTGGAATATCCAAGACGTGGCGCTCCACATGGTACGCGAACAACCGTGACTTTCCAGCGCTGCTGCGCGAGGACGAGCTGCTTCGCAACTATCTCAAGCAGCGTCTTGGGCATGCTGCGATCGCGGACATCCGCATCGAGCGGAAGCCGGGCAAGGTCGTCGTCACGATTCACACCGGACGTCCGGGCGTCGTCATCGGTAAGAAGGGCACCGAAGTCGATCAGCTTCGCGACGAGCTGGCGCAGATCAGTGGCAAGGAAGTCGGTATCAATGTCGAAGAGATAAAGCGTCCGGAGCTCGACGCGCAGCTGGTGGCGGACAACATCGCCAATCAGCTTGCGCAGCGCATCTCGTTCCGCCGAGCCATGAAGCGCGCGGTGCAGAGCACCATGCGAATGGGCGCCGGTGGAATCAAGATCAAGTGCGGCGGACGTCTGGGTGGCGCTGAAATCGCGCGAACCGAGGGTTACCACGAAGGGCGCGTGCCTTTGCACACGCTTCGGGCCGACATCGATTACGCGACATCCACGGCGAAGACCACCTTCGGCACCATTGGAGTGAAGGTCTGGATCTTCAAGGGCGAGATTGTCGAAGACCGTCGCGGCAAGACCTACTCGACCGGCGTCTAGGAGAACGAAGCGATGCTGAGTCCGAAGAGAGTGAAGTTCCGAAAGATGTTCAAGGGGCGCATGAAGGGCCTTGCGACGCGCGGCTCGACCGTGGCGTTCGGCGCGTACGGCCTGCAGGCACTCGAGCCAGGATGGATTTCCAACCGTCAGATCGAAGCGGCTCGTGTGGCTCTTACGCGCCACATCAAGCGTGGCGGAAAAGTGTGGATCAGGATTTTCCCCGACAAGCCGATCACCAAAAAGCCTGCCGAGACGCGCATGGGCAAGGGTAAGGGATCACCTGAGGGTTGGGTGGCGGTGGTGAAGCCCGGCCGTGTGATGTTCGAGCTCGAAGGCGTGACGCCCGAGATAGCGAAGAAGGCGATGGCGCTCGCCGGTGCCAAGCTCGGCGTGAAAACGAAGTTCGTGGCTCGTGAGGAGGCGCATACAGATGCTGAGTAAGGATATTCGCGAGATGGGCGAGGCGGACATTCTCGCCCGCATCTCTGAAATGGAAGAGGAACGGTTTCGTCTCAAGTTTCGCGCGGGAACGGAGACTCTCGAAGATCCGCTTCGGCTGCGTGTAATTCGAAAGAACGTCGCGCGGCTCAAGACGGTGTTGCGTGAGAAGATCATCGGAATCAGGGAAGCCGGCACATCGGCATCGCTTCCGAAGGCGAGGGGCGCAAAGACGCGCCGCATCCGCCGCGCCAGGACTGCTGGTACTCGCACGAGCAAGAGGGCAGGGAAGAATGGCTGAGACACAGCAGAACACGACGGCTGCAGCACGCTCCGCGCGCAAGACGCGGATCGGTCTCGTGGTCAGCGACAAGATGGAGAAGACCGTTGTCGTCTCGATCGAGCGCCGGGTTCAACACCCGGTATACGGCAAGATGGTGCGGCGGACGAAACGGCTGAAGGCGCACGACGAGCAGAACGATGCGAAGACCGGCGACACGGTTCGGATCATGGAGACCCGTCCGATGTCCAAAGACAAGCGGTGGCGCGTCGTCGAAATCGTCGAGCGGGCCAGATAGCCGTTCGATTCAACTGACGCTCAAAGAACCCAGGATTTGCAATGATTCAACAGGAATCGGTGGTCAAGGTCGCGGATAATTCGGGTGCCAAGACGGCGCTCGTCATCCGTGTGCTTGGCGGCACCCGAAGACGGTATGCGGGATTGGGCGATATCGTTATCGTCGCCGTGAAGAACGCCCTGCCGAACGGAACGGTGAAGAAGTCGGAGGTTGCGCGCGGCGTTGTCGTCCGTACGGCGAAGGAAACCCGCCGCAAGGACGGCTCCTATATCCGCTTCGACGAGAACGCCATTGTCATCATCAATGAAGCAGGTGAGCCGCGTGCCACCCGCATTTTCGGACCAGTGGCGCGCGAGCTACGCGAGAAGAAGTACATGAAGATCGTGTCGCTTGCGCCAGAGGTGATCTAGCATGAGAGATCTGAAGCACAGAAAGACAGCGGGCAAGCGCAGCCGCGTCCGCCACGGTATCAACGCCGAGCGGGTGAAGATGCATGTGTCGAAGAACGATACGGTGCGGGTGATGCGCGGAGACGACAAGGGCAGGGATGGCAAGGTGCTGCGCACTTATCCCAAGACCGGCCGCGTGCTCGTCGAGGGCATCAATATCGTGAAGAAGCACCGCAAGGCTCGCGGGCCTGAGGATCAGAGCGGGATCATCGAGGCACCGGCACCGGTGCACTCGTCGAATCTGATGCTGATCGACGCGAAGACCGGGGAGCCGACGCGCACCAAGGCTCGAATTGACACCGATGGTACGAAAGAACGTGTCGGCGTGCGTACGGGGGAGCCTATCCCCCGGACACGCTGACCGGAGAGGAATAAATGGCGACTAAAGACAGCAAGGGCGCTAAAGGCGCGAAGGGCGGGAAGGATTCCAAGGCTGGCGGGAAGGGCGGGGCCAAGGGCGGAGGCGCGCCCAAGGAAGCGCAGCAGAGCAAGACCGCGAAGGCCGCGGCGAAGAAACGCGAGGAGTACACGCAGCCCGAGCACACGGGCGCTGGACTTCCCATTCCTGCGCCGCGCCTCAAAAAATACTATCAGGATACCATTCGTCCGCGCCTCATGGAGCAGCTGGGCCTCAAGAACATCCATCAAATTCCGACGGTCGAGAAGATCGTGGTCAACTGTGGTGTCGGCGAAGCAATCAAGAATCCCAAAGTTCTCGACAAGGTTGTAGAGGAGCTGGCGATCATAACCGGGCAGCGTCCGGTTCGCCGGAAGGCGAAGAAGTCGATCGCCAACTACGGGCTACGCGAGGGTCAGGAAATCGGCGCGGCGGTTACGCTGAGAGGCGCCCGGATGTGGGAGTTCATGGATCGTTTCATCACTGTCGCGATTCCACGCATTCGTGATTTTCGGGGCATCAATACGCGGTCGTTCGACGGTCGGGGCAACTACAGCCTTGGTGTAAAGGAGCAGATGATTTTTCCCGAGATCAACTACGACATGGTCGATCAGGTTCACGGAATGGACATCACCTTCGTCACCACGACGAGCAAGGACGATCAGGCCCTCGCTTTGTTGCGCGAGCTGGGCATGCCTTTCAAGGGCGATGAAAAGCCCGTGATCGTGCAGGCCTGATGCGCAGCACACACTTCAGCAGAGAGAATATCTGATGGCACGCAAAGCCATGGTGGAGAAGAGCAAGCGCAAGCCGAAGTTCATGGCGCGCCAGCACAATCGGTGCGGACGCTGTGGGCGAGCGCGCGCGTTTTTGAGAACTTTCGGCGTATGCAGAATCTGCTTTCGCGAGCTGGCACTTTCGGGACTGATCCCGGGCGTGCGCAAGGCGAGTTGGTAAACAATCACTTTCTGATTGTCTGGGGCGGGTTGACCGAGGACTGCGGACTAATAGCAGGTGCGGACTGCGGACTGCGGAATGCGGACTGACTGCGAACTGCGGACTGGTTAACGGTAACAGAAACGTCAGAACGAGGACACGAATTACATGAGCATGACAGATCCGATAGCCGACATGTTGACACGCATCCGCAATGCCCAGGGGGCAAAGCACCGCCGTGTAGATATGCCGGGTTCGAAAATGAAAGTCGAGATTGCCAAGATCCTGAAGGAGAACCACTTCATTCAGGATTACAGAACCCTCGAGGAAGAGACGGGGCGGAAGACGTTGCGCGTGGTACTCAAGTACGCGCAGGGTGGTCAGCCGGTTATCCGCCAGCTTCAGCGCGTGTCGACGCCGGGACTCCGCAAGTATGTCGGAGTTGGCGAGATTCCGCGGGTGCGGAACGGGCTTGGCATGGCGATTCTCAGCACTTCGCAGGGCCTGATGTCGGACCGCCAGGCGCGCCAGAAGCGCACCGGTGGCGAGATCCTCGCTCTCGTCTGGTAATAAGGGAGCCCATATAATGTCAAGAATTGGAAAAAATCCGATCGATGTTCCGTCCGGCGTCACGATTACGCTCGACGGTAACAGGGTCACTGTAAAGGGGCCGCGCGGCGAGTTGTCGCGTACGATCCCCGGCGACATGAAGGTCACCCATGAAGATGGCAAGCTCACGGTTGCACGCCCGTCTGACGAAGCGCGCCACAAGTCCCTTCATGGCCTCAGCCGTACGCTGATCGCCAACATGGTGGAAGGTGTGACGAAGGGTTTCGTCAAACAACTCGACATCGTTGGCGTTGGCTACAAGGCAGAAACCCGCCCGTACGGATTGCAGCTCGCCCTCGGCTTCTCGCATGCTGTCGAGTACAAGGCTCCGCAGGGAATCACCCTCAAGGCCCCGTTGCCGACGCAGATCCTGGTCGAGGGTGCAAACAAGGAAATCGTTGGGCAGGTGGCCGCCGAGCTTCGCAGTCTCCGCCCACCCGAGCCCTACAAGGGCAAGGGCATCAAGTACGCAGGCGAGCAGATTCGGCGTAAGGCCGGAAAGGCCGGAGGCAAGTAATGGGCAAGATGGCAATTCCGCGCACCCGGTCGGGCTTGCGCACGCGCCGCCACTTCCGGGTTCGGAAGAAGGTGAACGGCACGGGCGAGCGGCCGCGGCTGGTGATCTATCGTTCGCTCAAGCACATCTACGCGCAGCTCGTGGACGATGTGTCGATGCGGACGCTGATGACGGTTTCAGATACAGGATTGGAAGGAAGGAGAACAGAGAAGTCCGCCGAAGTCGGCAAGCGTATCGCCCAGAAGGCGAAGGATGCCGGCATCACGATGGTCGTTTTCGACCGTGGCGGTTACAAGTATCACGGCCGCGTGAAAGCAGTGGCCGACGGAGCCCGCGAAGGCGGGCTGGAGTTTTAGGCAATGGCTGAAGAGAATCAGGAAGGATCAGCGCCAGCAGGCGACGAGCGTCCAGCTGGTGCGCCGGCTGCGCGCAGTGGTCCCGGCCGGAGCGCGCGCAGCGGTGGCGGCGCTGGCGGTCCTGGCGGCCGCGGCGGACGTGGCGGCGGCGGGCGCGGTGGTCCCGGCGGCCCCGGTGGCGGTCGCGGTGGCCCAGGCGGTGGTCGAGGTGGCCCCGGCGGTCCTGGCGGCGGGCCTGGTGGTGGTGGCCGCGATGGCGGCGGCGGACCTGGTCGCTCGCGTGATGGGGGCCGAGGTGCGCCAGGCGGACGTGACGGCGGCCGTGGAGAGGGCGGCAGC